>DAISIS010000004.1:21453-36704 GCA_036821925.1 Pirellulaceae bacterium | reverse complement strand
GCTTGCTCCCGTATGATACGCCTACCCGGTCTGCACCCTGTTATACTCCCAGTTCTGCAGCCGCACGAGTCGGTTGACAGCTGACCGTCTGATTGATACCGCGCGCAACGTATCTCCTTTGGTCAGTGCCGCACGTGAGCTCCGCGTCCCCGCGTCCCAGGTGTTAACGCGACTGGCTCGGGAGGATGGGGTTTGAGGCCAGACAAGAATGCTCTGGTCGTCGCCGCGTAGCGGCGCACCCTGGGTTAGCGGTGAGTGTTCGGGCAGATACCGCGCAGGGCGTTTCCCAAATGACCACGCACGGCAAGTTGTCATGCCGCCGTGTTGTGGAACGCCTTTGGCGTGTGCTCACTAGCGCGGTCCGAAATCCAGGGTGCTATTTCCGTGAAACCACGAGTTTCAGGTCATCTGCCTTGGTGCCGTTGACCGTCATGTTCGTCCAGTGCACCGTGTATTCGTTGTCGCTGACCCTCTTGACAGTGACGGTGGCCTTGGTGACCCCCGAGACCTCGGTTACGACAGCTGGTCCACTGATCGTCTTGTCGTCCACTATTCTGTAGGACACCTGCGCGTGTTGGTCAGCCGCCGTGAACCAATCAGAGACGATACTCAGTTCCTTGGCATCCCAACCAAAGGCCCAGGCATCCTCGATTCCGTTACTGGTCTTGCCCGCTCCAATCAGGGCGTTGCCACCAGCCACGAGTTTCCATTCGAACTCTCCGCCTCCGCCCTGGCCATTATCGTATTTCCACGACCCGGCCAGGTACTTCAGCCACACGCGGTGAGGTTGTTCAGCGGCTACTACTGAGGCACTCAATAGCAGGGTCAGCAATGTCAGGGACAACGTCCTCATGCGACAACCCTCCATTCTGTGGAAAATCATGGTTTCCTCACCCTCTTCAACGTCCATTGACGATCAAGTGCGGCACGATCTGTGTCATCGCCCGACTTCGATTTAGCCTGGACGAACATCGTGTCCGCGTCCTTGAGGGCATACGTCAGCGATGAATCAACCTTTTTCCCGGATGGAAGGACGTTGACGATCGATAGAGTGATTTGACGCTCAGTCGAACTATCCAACACACCCGAAATGTGCCATCCATCAGCGGAAAAGCAGATGGCTTTCACTTTCTTGTCTGCTCGATCCCAGTAGAATATTGCTTTTGCCGCATCGGGGTCCTGTGGAGTCCATGTCATCACCTGGCCACGCAATTCCCACTTGAATACTCGCGGCCCTTCCGCGTCCTCCCATGTGCCCTCCAGCCACCCGAGGACTTTCTGCAGTCGTTCGTGGTCATCGGGTTCAGTCTGGCCAGTAGCGACAGCGATCGGTGACAGAAAAAAAAGAAGGGCAAGCGAGGCGATGAAACGTTTCATCCGGGTTCTCCCATTGGATTGTCTGCTGTGTCCAGAACAACTCATGTGACTTCGTGTTTCGCTGTTTTGCGACACGCTCACCAAACAAAACGCATCCAACATTGGGGGTTGACAAACTCAACCGGGCTGTCCCGTCCAGGATTATCAACTGTCCACCGAGGCTGTACCACTCCCATTTCTTCCCTACTCCTATTTCCTCCCCGGGGTCGGCAGGGAGCTGGCCGGCGGGACTGACGCCGCCCCCCCGAATTGGGCGGTTGTGGATTCGGGTTGAGGCGGCACGCAGGTCACCGTCGGCATTGTTTTCTGCCGCGCGAGCAAATCTCGGAACCTGCAGACGAGACTCTTGTTTAATGCTAATGTTACTCCTTTCTCCGTTCGCACCCGTGGATCTTTTCAGGAATGTCCGACCATGCAACAGCTTCAAGACGTCTGGGCGCAGCTTGAGGGAACGGTCACCAACGGCCAGAACGTGTCGGCTCTGACGTTGTGTGCTTACCTGATACTGGGCGGCCTGCTCGCGTTGTACTGTGGTTTCCTGTATCGCCGTTGCAGTGCCTCGCCTTCTGACAGTGATGCCATCACGCGGATCTTCCCCTTGCTGACGCTGGTCACCACAGCGGTCATCGCGGTGGTGAAGTCGTCTCTGGCGCTGTCGCTGGGCCTGGTCGGCGCTCTGTCGATTGTCCGTTTTCGGGCGGCAATCAAGGAACCAGAAGAACTGGTGTATCTGTTCATGTGCATTGGCATTGGACTGGCGTTGGGGGCGGAGCAGCCGCTGTTGGCGATCGCGCTGGTGCTGGTTGCTTCCCTGTACATTTTCGGCATGTACCTGACGGGCCGTTCGCGTCGCCACCAGAACCTGTTGCTGACGATCACCGGTGATTCGAAGCAGCATTTCGGCACCGGTGAAAACAACGTGTTGTCGAAGGTCGAGGCGGTCGTGGGCCGTTGTACGCTGCAGCGTCTGGACCTGGAGAACGGGCGGGGGCAGGTCCGGGTGGTGTTGGGCCGCCGCAGCGCACAGGAATCTGCCAGGCTGGTCAAGCAGTTGCAGGCTCTGCTGCCCGAATGCGAAATGTCGTATGTGAACATGAACACCAGTCTCTGAGCCGAGGATGGTCATGACTGCCGATTTCCAAGGCTCTGTATCTCCCGCTCCCGGGTTCCGCATTGTGGACTGGGGGTCGACGCGCAGCGACCTGGCCACGCGCAAGGAGATCAAGTTTGCGCTGTCTCATGCGGATGTCGACAAGCTGCGCGGGCTGTTCGAGATGAACTGCCACCGCCGCGTCTACAATCAGTCTGTCTCGACGGTGCGCAGCATCTACTTCGACGACGCCCAGTTGTCGGCGTGCCAGGACAACCTGGACGGATTGGCAGGCCGCCGCAAGGTCCGGCTGCGGTGGTACGACAGTCTGCGGCCAGGCCCGGTGTTCTTTTTTGAGATCAAGTGGCGCCGCGGCCGCGTGACGGGCAAACACCGGCTGCAATTGGAGTCGGAGGTGCCGCTCGGCCAGCTCACCTACAAGCAGATTGGGGAGGGGCTGAAACAGGTCCTGCCGTGCGAGTTTCTCAGTGACCTGGTCGTCTCCTGTGAGCCCACGGTCCTGGTTCAGTACCAGCGTGAGCATTTCGCATCCGACGACGGCGCCGTGCGCGTGACGCTCGATTACGACATCACCTGCTACGATCAGACTGCCAAGGCCCATGTCTCCACCTCGTTTCCTCGTCGCCTGGACCGGCTGGTGGTGATTGAAGGCAAGACGCCGCTCGGTCGCGAATTCGAGTTGCCCGCGCTGTTCCATCCCTTCCGAGCCCGTGCGGGCCGTTGTTCGAAGTATGTGCAGGCGTGTCGGCTGTTGGGTCTGATTCAGGACCCTGTTCTGGTGTGACGTAACGCGGGCAACCCGTCACGCTGCAGCATGACGGACGGAACTTCCGCCCCGGCGCCCGGTTGAATCTCACGGTGGCGGATAGCCGCGCTTGGCGGGTGGAGGAGACGTTCATGCAACTTCATCGAATCCGCGCAGTGGCCAGGGCCGCCGCTGTTTCGGTGGCTCTGGTGACGGCCACACTCCTGTGGGCGCAGCCTCCCGCGCGTGACGCAAAGAACGCCGGGCCCGGCCTGTTCCGGCTCCCCTCCCCCCCGCTGCTCGCTGCGCTCGACGCGAATACCGACGGGGAACTCGCGGCCGACGAAATCGAAAACGCGGTGGCGGCACTCCAGACGCTCGACAAGAACTCCGACGGCGAACTGGCCGGCGACGAACTAATGCCTGCCTGGGGCCCCCCCGGCGGCCCCGGCGGCCCCGGGGGACCCGGCGGCCCGATGCTGCATCGCCGCACCGAAATACTCGCCCAGTTCGACCGCAACGGGGACGGGATCCTGAAAGCGGCCGAACGCGCGGAGGCCCGGCAGTACGTCCAAGAGCACCTGCCGAAGCGAGAAGGTCCTGGCGGCCCGCCCGGGTTTGGCCCGCCCGGCTTTGGTCCACCGGGGTTTGGTCCACCCAGCTTCGGTCCACCGGGGTTTGGCCCGCCCGGCATGGATGGTCCGCCGGGCGGTGAGATGGCGTGGGGAGATTCTGGCTTCGGTCCGCCGGGCGGCGCGTTCGGCTTGGGCCCGCCACCGCCGGGCGAATTCGGGTTTGGCCCGCCCGACTTTCCTGGTCCCTCCAGCGGCGATCCGGACTCGGGTGATCCGGGCTCGGGTGGTCACCGGTTCCCAGGACCGCCGGGGGGCGGACCTGGTGGTAGTCCGTTTGGGCAACGGCAGCCGGCCACGCCCGGCAAACGACTCACTCCGGACGACGTGCCCTCCTATCCCGACAGGGATTTGTACGATCCCGCGGTGATTCGCACGATCTTCCTGCAGTTCGAGAACGAGGATTGGGAGGAGGAGTTGGAGGACTTCCGGATGACTGACGTGGAAGTCCCGGCCCAGATGATTGTGGACGGCCGGACGTACGGCGACGTGGGGGTCCGTTTTCGCGGCAATACGTCGTATCAGATGGTGCCCCGCGGCAGCAAGCGTTCGCTGAACCTGACGGTCGACCATGGTCAGCGGGGCCAGCGGCTCTACGGCCGCAAGACGATCAATCTGCTCAACGCCGCCTCGGACCCCTCGTTTCTGCGCGCTGTGCTCTTCAATCGGATTTCGCGCGCGTACCTCCCGGCGCTCAACGCGAACCTCGTGCGGCTGGTGATCAACGGCGAGAACTGGGGGGTGTACACGAACGAGGAGCAGTTCAACAAGGACTTCCTGCGGCAGTGGTTTGGCGATGCGAACGGTGCCCGCTGGAAGGTGCCGCCGAATTTCAGTGGCGGGTCGGGCCTGATGTATCTGGGGGACGACATCGAACAGTACAAGCAGAACTACGTGATCAAGTCCGCAGACCATGATGCGGACTGGCGCCAGCTGGTTGCGCTGTGCCGCGCCCTGCACGAGACGCCTCCCGAGAAGCGGGAGGCGACATTCGATCAGCTGATGAACGTCGACGAGGTGCTCTGGTTCCTGGCCGTGGACAATGCCTTGAGCGACGACGACGGCTATTTCATGCGGGCCAGCGACTACACGCTGTATCTGGACACGCGCTACAATCGGTTCTACCTGTTTTCGCACGACAACAACGAGACGTTGCGGCCGGCGGGAGGACCGGGGATGGGTGGTCCCGGCGGCCCCGGCGGTGATGGTGGGCAGTTGGACCCGTTGAGCGGGGTGGGGAGTGCGAATCGACCGCTGTTGACAGCCCTGCTCACCAATCCGCAGTGGAAGGCGCGGTACCTGGCGCACGTCCGCACCATCGCCCAGACCTCGCTCGACTGGGGCACTGTCGGGCCTGTGTTCGACCAGTATCGGGCGCTGATCGATGCGGATCTGCGCGAGGACACCAAGAAGCAGATCACGTATGAGCAGTTCGCGCAGTCGGATAGCGCGTCGAGCGGTGGGGGGCACGGCCCGTTCGGCAACGCACCAGGCATTCGGACGTTCATCGAACAACGCCGCGAGTACCTGTTGAGCCATCCCGAGATCAGCCGGCCGTATCCGGACATCCAGTCGGTGACGCACCGGGCGGTGCGAGACGGTGCGCGCCAGTTGACCCCCACGGACAGCGTGCTGGTCGAGGCCCGGGTGGCCGGCGCGCCTCAGCCCCAGGTGGTGCTGCTGTACTACGCGTTCATGCCCGGTGCGCCGTTCAAACAGATCGCCATGCTGGACGACGGGCGCCAGGGTGACCGGCAGTCGGGAGACGGCACCTACAGCGCCGTGATTCCCGGGGCACCGGGCAGGTGCGAAGTGCGCTACTACGTCGAAGCGCGAGCAGACGCGAGCCTGGGTACGACCGTCTTCATGCCGGCCGGTGCGGAAATGGGTGCGTACCGTTACCCGGTGGTGGCGACCAGCGAGTCCGAGTCGGCCGTCGTGATCAACGAGCTGATGGCGGTCAACACGCGGACGGTGCACGACCCGCAGGGAGACTACGATGACTGGCTGGAGTTGTACAACCGCAGCGATCGCAGCGTCGACGTGTCGGGCATGTATCTGAGCGATTCCGATGCCGACTTGCTCAAATGGTCCTTCCCTCCCGGCACGGCGATTCCCGCGCACGGCACGCTCGTCGTCTGGTTGGACGACGATGTGCGGGCCACGCGCGGACTGCACGCCAGCTTCCGGCTTTCCAAGAAGGGGGAAACGGTCTACCTGAGCGACGCCGACGTCCGCGGCAATGTGCTGCGCGACCAGTTCCCATTCCCGGCGCTCAAAGAGGAGGTGTCTGTCGGGCGCTTCCCGGATGGCGGGGACACCTGGCAACCGATGCTTCCGACACCCGACGCGAGGAATCGCGCCGCAGAGTGACCCACACCAAATACGAGGAGGACCCTTCGATGCACCGCCCGCTTCACCTGTTCGCCACGCTGCTGTGCACGCTGCTGGTGGGTGTCACGGTGGCTGAGGATGCACCTGCTCCGGGCGGTCCACAACCGGTGGACGGTCCCAGCGCGCCGGGACCTGGCGGCCCAGGTAGTGGCGGCCCGGGTAGTGGCATGCGGGGGCCTGGATTCGGATTCCCGCTGCCCCCCTTCCCGCTCCTGCAGACGCTCGACGCCGATCAGGATGGCAAGCTATCGGCGGTGGAAATCAGCGGCGCGGTCGCGGCCCTCAAGAAACTCGACCAGAACCGTGACGGCAAGTTGTCGCCGGATGAAATCGGCTGGCCGCCTGCGGGCATGGGGCGCGGCGGACCGGGCGGGGGATTCATGCGTGGTCCGGGGCGCCGCGCTGGCTTCGGTCCTCAGGGCATGAACCGTGGTGCGGGCGGCCCGGGCAGCAGCTCGGGCGGTGCCGGCGAGAGTCAACCACCCGCTAGTTTTGTCGAGCGGATCATGGGCCACGACGAGAACCATGACGGGAAGGTGACGCCGGAGGAACTGCCAGAGCGGATGCGGTGGATGGTGCAGCGGCTCGACATGAATCGGGACGGTGCGCTCGATCGGGGCGAAGCCGAAGCGGCGGCGGCCCCCCGCGCACGCCGCAAACCTGCCGGTCCTGAATCGAACCCTGGCGAAGAACAGCCAATGAACCCGGCCAGCGGTCCGGACGGCACGTGACGCCAACCAGACAACTCGGAGTGGCAGAGTGAAACACGCAGTCTCCATGATCTGCGCCATCGTCCTGGCGTGGCTGGTCCCAGCCACCGCGGAGGAAACCCCGCTGCAGCGGCTGCAGGAAGGGGCGCATGCGCGCCAGTTCAGCGGCATCTATCCGCATCTGGCCAGCTTCAACTCGCAGGGTGAGTGTGGCACCGGCGCGCTCCTCCCCTGGGCCGGCAAGCTCTGGTGGGTGACCTATTCGCCGCACATGCCGCAAGGGTCGGATGACAAGTTGTATGCCATCAACGAGACGCTGGACCTGTTTGTCTGGCCCGGCAGCGTGGGGGGAACTCCTGCTAATCGCTTCATCCACCGCGAATCGCAACAGGCACTCATCGGGCCGTACGTGATTGACCGGCAGGGCTCGATCCGGGTGATTCCGCCGAGCGTCATGCCGGGACGCTTGACAGGCAACGCCCGGCACCTGACCGATCCGGCGCGGCGAGTGTACTACGCCACGATGGAGGAAGGTTTCTACGAGGTCGACGTTCAATCGCTGGCGGTCACCGAGTTGTTTCCTGATGCCAATGCCATGCCAGATCTGGCCGGGCCCCTCCTGCCCGGATTCCACGGCAAGGGACTGTATTCGGGCCAGGGGCAACTGGTCTACGCCAACAATGGTGAACCCGGTGCAGTCGCCCGGACCCGCCCGGACATCGCGTCGGGCGCGTTGGCCGAATGGCCCGGACTTGGCGACTGGCACGTGGTGCGCCGGAACCAGTTCACGGAAGTGACCGGACCCGGCGGCGTCGCGGGCAACGAGCATCCGGAGCAGGACCCGATCTGGAGCATTGGTTGGGACCATCGCTCGCTGATCCTGATGCTGCGCAGCGACGGGGCCTGGCAGCATTTCCGACTGCCCAAGGCCAGCCACTGTTACGACGGCGCGCACGGATGGCATACCGAATGGCCGCGCATCCGCGAGATCGGTGAGGACGATCTGCTCATGACCATGCACGGCATGTTCTGGCGATTCCCACCCACCTTGCGCGGCGGACACACGGGAGGCATCCGGCCACGGTCGACGTATCTGAAAGTCATCGGCGACTTCTGCCGCTGGCAGGACAGGCTCGTGTTGGGCTGTGACGATGCTGCGCACAATGAATTCCTGAACACACGCATCGCCAAGGGACAGGTGGCTGGCCCCGCTGAGTCGCAGTCGAATCTCTGGTTCATCCCCCCCGCGCAGCTGGACTGCCTCGGTCCCCCCCTCGGACGCGGTGCCGTCTGGCTGGACGATCCGGTGCAGCCGATGCAGCCATCCGATGCCTTCCTGTTTGGCGGATTTGCCGAGCGAAGCGTCCACCTTGCGCATGACGCGCCTGACGCTGTGACCTTCCGGTTCGAAGTAGACAGACGCGGCGATGGCAACTGGACCCCGCTGGAAGATGTCACCGTGGGTGCTCATGGTTACAGCTGGCACGCCTGGGCAGCGGACCGGGATGGCGAGTGGATCCGGGTCACGGCGAGCGACAACTGCCGCGCCACCGCCTGGTTTGAATATCGCGGCGGAGGGGAGCACGTGCCGCATCCGGCACACGGGACGACCGACGTGGCCGAGCTGTTTGCGGGACTGGCGCGTGCCGGTCAGGGGCCGGCGCTGGGGGGCTACGTGCGGGCGGGCGCGCGGCAGGCCGGACTGCAGATTCTCGCCACGCAGGTTGCTGGGAGTGTCAGTCGGGAGACCGGCTGCTACACGCTCACTCCCGACTTGTCGCTGGTACGCGACACATCGCCGCCGGCGCAGTTCCAGCTGGCGGAAGCGGTGGCAATTCCGACCGGCATTCTCCGGCTCGAGGGAAATTCGATTCTCTATCGCGATGACGATGGTACACGCTATCGTCTGCCCATCGGGAACCCGGTCTACGGCCAGCGGCCGGAGTTGCTGGATCTGCAGCGGACGTCGCGTGAAGTGACGACCGAACGCGACCTGTTCCAGTGTGCCGGAACGTTCTTCGAACTGCCGGCGCGCGGTGCCGGCGGCTTCGCCCGGATTCGCCCCGTCGCCACACACCCTTTCTTCATTCAGGACTACTGTTCCTGGCGCGGCCTGCTGGTGCTCACCGGCGCTGCGCCGCTGGCGGAATCAGCCAATGCCCATATCATGCGGTCTGCGGATGGCCTATGTGCAGTCTGGTTGGGGGCCGTCGACGACCTCTGGGCACTCGGCAAACCGACCGGGCGCGGCGGGCCATGGGCCGGCACGCCGGTGCGCCGAGACGAGCCGTCCGATCCGTATCTGTGTGCCGGGTACGACCACAAGGTCCTGCTGGTTTCACACGATGCCAGCGCCACGGTCACGTTTCGTGTCGACGTCGACATCAGCGGGACCCGTCGATGGCACACGTTCGCGACGCTGGCCGTCGCCGCGGGAACGTCCGAACGTTTTGAGTTTCCCGCGGGGTTCCAGGCCTACTGGGTGCGGCTGGCCGCCGATCGGGATTGTGCCGCCACCGCCGAACTGGTGTATGATTAGGGGGGCACGTGAAGCAGGCTTCCAGCCCGTCAAGCAGGATAGGCTTCCAGTCTGCTGCGAGAAGTTAGCAGGCAGGATGCCGATCCCACTTGGAGCCGCCTGCGGCGGGAGATTACGCGATGTATGCCCGACTTGTCGCAGTGCATGGCCGCACGATCATCGAGCTGGAGAAGGACACGATCCTCGTTGGCCGGAACCGCGACTGTGATGTGGTACTGGGTGAACCTACCGTCTCTGCTCACCACTGCCAGCTGCGCCGCGCGCCCGATGGGACGTGGTCAGTCACGGACCTGGGCAGCAAGAACGGCACCTGGGTAAATGGCATCCAGGTCAAAGAGTCGCAAGTCGAGCTTGGCGATGAGCTCTGGTTCACCAAGCATTGCCGCTTTCGGATCGAAGCGCCTCACCGCGGCTCGCTGGGCTGATCCATCGCGGCCGGCTCCGCTACGGCGTGTCCGCCCTGGCGGCTGCAGCCTATGTGGCGACACGATAGTGCGCCAATATCAGGATGGCCGCACCGGCCACCATCAGCAGACCGGCCAACCACTCCAGCGCGTTGAGCGCCTCACCGAGGAACCACATGGCCAGCACGATCGTGGCAAACGGGGTGAGCGTCTGCGCACCGGAGCTCACGGCAGCGCCGAGGAGCGGCACGGCGGAGTACAGGAAATAGTGCCCGAGCGTGATGCCCACCACGGACGACGCCAGAATCACCAGCCAGTCTGTCCCCGAGGCGCGCCACAACGCACCGTAGTCGCCTAGCGCGAACATCATGATCAGCGTGCCGATCGACACGATGGCGGCAACGACACCGGAGCTCATCAGCGGATTGACGCCCAGCAGCGAATACCGCACGCTCACGCCGTAGCAGCCGTAGAACAGGCTGCAGGCCAGCGCGATCAGAATGCCCGTGAGCGTGACTTCCGCGTCGGTCTGGATCTTGCTGGCACTCAACAGCACGAATCCCACGATCGAGAGGATCAGGCCGGTATAGAACGACACCTGCCGCAACAACCGCCGCTCGTCAGGGAACAGCACCACGGCACCGGCCAGAGTGAAGACCAGGGAGAACCGCAGCAGAAACCCGATCGTACCGGCCGGCAGGTAGTAGGGAGACAGCCCCCACAGGATCTGGCCGCCCAGCGCGAAGAACGAAGGTACCAGACAGCGCCGCAGCAGGGCCCGGTTCAACTCGCCGCTGCGCCAGGCCACGACGAAAATCGGCAGGTAGACGATCGCTCCCAGCGGGTAGCGGACCCCATTGGCAGTCCAGGCGTCGATCGAACCGGTCAGATAGCGCAGGAACACCGGCACGGCCGCCCAGGACAGGACGTTTCCCAGCAGAAAAGCCGAACCCGTAAGTGTGGCCGTACGATGCTGATCCGCTGACAACGCGTTCATTGACCCATCCACACCCGCTCACCCGGCACCTGCTGCATCCCGTCCAGTATCGTGTGCGGGCGTGATCAGCGGAAGACGGCCGCCCGCCGGTTGTGTCCTCGTGCCCGCGTGCCGTTACCCCATCTTCGCCAGAGAAGCTGGTATGATAGTGGCCACAGAGGTCGCGGAGGTTCACCTGGTTTGGGGAGCGGACACATGCCGCAGAAATGCATCCAGCTGTTCATCGTGCTCAGTTCACTCGTGGCGGGTCCGGCGTGGCCGGCTCGGGCAGACGAGGCGCCCGATCTGCGATTGGTGCCGTATCCGAAGCAGGTCGAAGTGAAGCCCGGAACATTCAACCTGGCACGGCCGTTGATTTTGCAGGTGCCGGCGGCCGCCGACGCCGTGATTGCGCCCCGCGTCACCGCGGAACTGCGGCGCGCTGGCGTCGCCGACGTCACGGTGACACAGCATCAGAGCGCCGCGCATGTTGTCGTGCTCGCCGGCGAAGCAGCGGCACCGGGTCCGGGCCGCTTCCCCGACGACGCACCCGGCGAAAGCTACTGCCTGGCCGTCACGCCAACTCAGATCCAGTGCGGTGGCATCGATCCGGCGGGACTCCTCTACGGCGTCCAGACGCTGTGCCAGCTGATCCGCGCTAACTGCCACCAGCACCAGTTGCCGTGCCTGGCGATCCGTGACTGGCCGTCGCTGCGCTGGCGCTGCTTTCAAGACGACCTGACACGCGGGCCCAGCTCGACCCTCGATACACTCCGCCAGCATGTCGATCTGGGGGCGGAGCTGAAGATGAACCTGTTCACCTATTACATGGAATACCAGTATGCGTTCCAGAAGCATCCGGTGATCGGACCGCCCGACGGTTCATTGCAGCCGGAGGAGCTCCGTGCACTGGTCGAGTACGCAGCTCCGCGGCATATCGACATCCTGGGCAACCAGCAGTCGTTCGGGCACTGGGGCCGGATCCTGCGCCATCCCGAGTTCGAACCGCTCCGCGAAACGGCGGACGTCCTGTGTCCCACCAATGAGGCGACCTATCAGCTACTGGACGACATGTACTCGGAAGTGTGCCCGCTCCTGCCGTTCTCGATGTTCAACGTGTGCTGTGATGAGACCTGGGGGCTGGGCACCGGGCCATCCAAGACGCTGGCCGACGAGATCGGCGTCGGCGGTGTGTATGTGCGCCATCTTCGGCGCGTGCACGACCTGCTCAAAGAGAAGTACAACAAACGGATGATGATGTGGGGTGATATCATTCTGCAGCATCCCGACAAGCTGGATCAGATCCCCAAGGACACGGTCATGCTGACCTGGGGGTACCATGCGGCCGACAGTTTTGAGGATCAGATCCTGCCGTTCACGGAGGCCGGTTACGACTTCTTCGTCTGCCCGGGTATCAATAACTGGAGCCGGATCCTGCCCGACTTCGGGGTGACCGTGCAGAACATCCGGAACTTCGTCCGCGATGGAGCGCAGCATGGCGCGCTGGGCATGCTCAACACGGAATGGGAGGACGACGGCGAGGCGCTCCAGGGTTACAAGTGGCACGGCTATGCCTGGGGCGCTGAATGCGCCTGGAATGCATCGACGACCGACATCGCCGACTTCAATCGGCGGATCGGCGGCGTGCTGTTCGGCGAGCCGGGGGATCACTTTGGCCAGGCCATCGAGTTGCTCGCGGAAACACATCGGCTGCCCGGTATGAAGGCAATGATGAACTCCCGTTTCTGGGAAGAAGATCTGCCGCCGCAACAGAGTCCTGCCCGGTCGCGCGCGGCGGCGGAGCGATTGTTGGGCATCGTACGGCCGGCGATCGAGCACCTGGAGGCCTGCCAGAAGGATGCCGTCGTGAACGCCCACCTGCTCGACGCGTTTCTGCTCGGAGCGCGGCGTATGGAATTGATCGGCCAGCGGATGCTCGACGGCCTGCGCGCTGCGGAAGCCTATGCCGCAGCCTATCAGACGGCCGAACCGGCGCGACGTGCCGCCTTGCTCGCGGAAATCGAAGAGCTCATTGCGGGCACGCGCCAGACCCACATCGACCTGGGACGCGAGTTCCAGCGGATCTGGCTCAGCGAGAGCAAACCCTACGCACTCGACTGGACCATGAAACGCTATGCGGACAGCGACGCGCGCTATGCAGCACTGGCCGCGCGCGTGGCCGCCGCCCGGGCGATGGCCGAGAACAACGAGCCCCTGCCGGAACCCGCTGCGATCGGTCTGGTAGTGCCTGCACCACCCGCACGCAACACGCGCCCACAGCAGGTCGAAGCGGCGGCCCTGCGACCGGATGACCCGTGGCTCGAGCCGGCGGCCACGCACCGGATCGGGGTCGTGATCGCGGCGAGCAGCGCCGATCGGTTCCAGCTTCCGGTGGAACTCGACATCACGCTGCCCCAGCCGCTAGTGTCCCAGCCGGTGCGGGCATTCCAGCTCGATGCCGGCGGCGAATCGCAGGAAATCCTGGCACAGCTCGACCAGATCGCGAGCACCGGCGGGACCAGGCTTGTCCTGCTGGTGCCAGGCATCCTGCCCAAGGACCAGCATGCGTGCGTGCACGTTTACCTGGGGCTCTCGGCCCCGCCAGAGCCGTTGCCCGAAGCGGTGCACGTCGAGGCAGGTGAGACCGGGTTCGTCCGGGTGCACAACAATGCAGCGCAGCTGACCCTGGGCGCCGAGGGCGCACATGTGTATGGCTGGCAAACCCTGACCGGCGACGGCCGTGACCTGACGATGCCAGGGACCGACAACTGGTCGGGGTTTTCGGACCTGGGTGGCGAACTGCGGCGCGCGGTCAATGCGGTGGCCTGCCTGGCCGACGGTCCGGCACTGGCGCGCTTCCTGTTCACAGACGGCACGCACATGGAGAAGACCATCAGCCTGTTTGGCGGCTGTTCCTGGATCGAAGTCATGCTCAGCGATCCGGTTGGCTACTACTGGGACTTCGACAATCCGCAGAACTTCGCGGCAGACGGGCCCGCACCCGGAAAGTACCTGTTCGCCGACGGAGCCACGGGGGCAGTGGGGCGAGAAGCCGACGGCGTACCGGCACAAGTCAAAGCGGACGGTGTCCGCTGGGGCATCAAGTGGAATCAGGATCGCCTCGCGTTAGGGCTGATCACGCCGGAAGTGGCCACGCGATTCGTGATCGCACCCGGAGCAGGTGCGGGTGGCGTGGGTGTCGAGGGAACGCCACCGGCCAGCCACTTCATCACCTTTGCCGGGCAGCTGGACGCCGAGCCGGCAGTTGTGATGCAACGCCTGACAGACACGCTGGATCTGCGCCAACGCGCGGCCGTGACCCTCTACGCGGTCGAAGCCAAACGGTGAGTGCGGGTTATGGATCTCCAGAACGTCCGGTACGCCGCTGTGCGTACGCCGCAGGCCCGGAGGGCCGACCGTCAAGAGCCAAGGGCGAGAGCCCCTGGTGCGCGTCGCCCCGAACACGGCCAAGCCCTGGAAGGGCGATCGTGGCATTGGGTGGTCGGGACGACTGTCGCCCCTCCCGGGCTTGGTCGTTCATAGTCGCTACGCGGACCCAGGGCTGACGCCCTGATACTACTGACGAACGGCCCTCCGGGCCGACCACATGCCCGCGGTCGAGCGAATCGCGTTTGGTTGCTCTTGCGGACACACGCCGCTAGAATAAGGAGCATGTTGGCATTTGGAGCAAGGGCCATGCCTGAGGTCTTTCGTGAAGAGGGTTACGTCTTCTTCTTTTATTCCAACGAGGGCCACGAGCCGATGCACGTTCACGTGCGTAAGGCGGGTGGCTTCGCGAAGTTCTGGATCGATCCGGTGACACTGGATTTCTCCGCAGGAATGAAGACAAGCGAACTCGCCCGGGCGGAAGAGCTTATCAGCGAGCGCGTCGAGTTGATACGGAGCAAGTGGAATGAAGTACACGGTCCTTGAACTTCAGACACGCGCGCAGGCGGCCTTTGTGGAGGGCAGCTTCGTCGCTGTCCACCTGGAAGACGGCCGGGAGATACGGTTCCCAATCGCCGCCAATCGCCGGCTTCGCGAGGCAACGCCCGCACAGCGTGAGAATATCGAAATCATCTGCAATGGCACGGGCCTGCACTGGCCGGAACTCGACGAGGATCTCTCAATTCTCGGGATCCTCGAAGGACGATTGGGACGTGTTTGACTCAGGAACATGAGACCGTACTCCGCGCCGCGGAAGGCAGGCACGCTGATTTCGAAGCGGCTGCGGGCCCCAGGATGACTGAAAACCCAGACACCCTGAATGCCCCATCACACTCGATGTCGTGCCGAGCCTGTGAGTACGTGCGTACGCCGCAGGCCCGGAGGGCCGACCGTCAAGAGCCAAGGGCGAGAGCCC
>DAISIS010000004.1:0-21353 GCA_036821925.1 Pirellulaceae bacterium | reverse complement strand
GTGCGTACGCCGCAGGCCCGGAGGGCCGACCGTCAAGAGCCAAGGGCGAGAGCCCTTGGTGCGCGTCGCCGCGGACACGGCCGAGCCCTGGAAGGGCGATCGTGGCATTGGGTGGTCGGGACGACTGTCGCCCTTCCCGGGCTTGGTCGTTCATAGTCGCTACGCAGACCCAGGGCTGACGCCCTAGGGGCGGTGCAGTTGGACTTCGTTGGCACCAGGCTGCAATGCGAAGCATTTCAAACCAGGCGCTGCATCCGGCCGAGCGGCGAGGGAGATCGAGCCTGCCAGCGTCTCGGGCACGACCAGTTCCGCGTCAACGGCCTCGGGAATATCCAATTGCAGCCGACGGCCATCGGCGTCGGCGCGGGAGGCGAAGCCGAGCGGGCCGTGGGGCGTGTGGACCACCAGGTCCAACTGGCCGAGGTCGCCCAGTTGTGGACGGATGCGGCAGCACGCGTAGCCGGGGGCGGTGGGTCGGATTCCGGCGATGTCCTGGGCCAGGACGTAGAGTGGAACCACCGCGCAGTGGCTCCACTGCTCGCGCGAGTCGGGTCGTGCGGTCCAGCCTTCCTGCAGGGTGTTGTTCTCGATCACCGACCGCATGGTCGCCCACCTGGTGCGCAGGTCGTCGAGCACCACATCACCGCGGCCGGCCTGGGCCAGCGCCCACAAACGCCAGCCGGCGTTGCACGGGTACGACAAGCCCATCCGGTCCGGGCACTCGGCCAGCTCATCCGTCGCCTGCCGCACCTGCCCGGCAGGGCACTGGTTGTACAGCACGGCGGTCGCCAGCGCGCGATCGCTCGTGCGCGGCTGCCCTTCTTCTGCCAGCCAGGGCAGGTTGTCGATGAAGATCGCTTCCTCACGGGACCAGAACCGCTCGACCGTCGCGGCCAGCAGCTCATCACTCCACTGACAATAACGTGTCGCTCGTTCAGGCTCGCCGAACGCCTCGGACATGGGGGCCAGCGCGTGCCGGAACATCGCTGCGGCGTACAAGTTGAACGCGCACTGCTTGTGCCGCTGCTGGCGGTACGCGTTGTGGTCGATCCAGACGGTCGGGATCCCGAGGTTCTCGACGGGCAGCAGGCCGTCCGCGCCGCGCAGCGAGATCAGATAGTCAGCGAACCGCAGCAGGCGCGGATAGGGTTCGGCCAGCGCCAGGCGGTCGCCCGTCTCCAGGTAGTGTTTCCAGCAGTCGAACTGGAAGCCGATCCCGTGGTCCAGCAGCGGTCCCCAGTAGGCGCCGTCCACCTGCTTCTGCGCCACGCGCGCCAAGCGGTCGTACGCCGGCCAGCAGTCCAGGAAATAGCCGTCCCGCGTCAGCCCTTCGCTGAACGTGCGGAGGAACCGGGCGGACAGCCGCGGCTCGCCGAGCACTGACCGGATCGCGATCAGCTGGTGCCCCCCATCACCGCTGTACTGCTGCCGTTCCCGTCCCATGCCGTCCACCACGGTCTCAATCGCTGAGTTGTTGAGCGTATTGACCGAGGCGTCGAACAGGCGCTGCAGCGCGGGATCCGAGCAGGTAATGCGCGCGCCGTGCGACCAGGGAAACGTGCGGCGGCGCACGCTCACGTCGCGCACGACGACAGGGGCACCTGCACCGCGCACGTGCAGCTGCAGCCACCGCAACGAGTCGTAATCAAACGCTTCAAACCGGTTGATTCCCTCCCGGCAGATGAAACGCGACCAGGCGTAGAAGTGGTTGTCCATCCAGGCCGTCGCCTGCGGATCGTGCGCTTCCTGGGTGATCAGTTCGACAACCGTACCGGCCGGCGCATCGATTTCGAAACCGGGAAACCCCACCAGCTGCTCCGCAAATTCGAACGTCGCCGCGATGCCCGTCCGCGCATCTGTCGCCGGCAGCTGCCAGACGCCCGGCGCCAGTTCCTGGATCTCCCCGGTCCGGGCAATCTCAAAACTGCCTGGCACACGGAAGTCGAACCAATCGAGCGGATCTCGCTTCCAGGTCACTCGTGCGCAATCGGCCAGCCGGCTGGCCGGCACCTGGGCCTCCTGCACCAGCGGGATCTGCCGCGCGCGGAGCGCGCTGACGTCCGGCGCCGCCTGGTCGAGCGAATCGGTGGTGATGTAGCCGCTGCACGAGGGGGGCTTGTCGGGCGGGCAGGACAGCAACATGGCGGGCATCCAGCGCTCGTCCGGTGTGAACTCGGGCGTATCCCACCCCGCCGGATGCAGCCGGGCATCGAATTCCTCCTGGAGCGCACGCAAGAACCAGCGTTTGGGCTGGGCCGGCCAATGCGCGCGATCGATCGTACAGAGCCAGGAACTGTCGGAGACAATCCGCAGCGGCTCGCCCGGCCCTGATTCGATCATCGCCTGCAGCAGCAGGCCGGGCTTGCCGGCTGCCCAGGTGCCTTCCCCGATTCCATAATAAAGCACCTCGACGGCCACGACATTCCGGCCGGGGTGCAGCAGCGCCGTGATATCAAACGGGTCGGCGTCCAGTTGGCGCGGGTCGCACGGCGCGGGGCCCCATTGCACGCGCTGGCCATTGACGGTCAGTCGATAGCGGCTGTCGGCGGCGAGCCAGCCAATCGCGCGCGTCGGCTGCGCCGCCAGCAAGAACTCCTTGCGGAACAGCACGAACGTGTTGGGCAGCGTCCGTTCGGAGGGGAGCCAGATCCACTGCGCCGGCGCGAGCGTCACTCGGTACGGGCGCCACTTCCGCGCCGACTCGGCGCCGAACTGGACAGTCGAAATCTGATCGAACGAGAGTGTCTGATCGAGTGGCTCGAGTGCGCACGGCTCCGGGCCGGAAACGCGACTGCTGCCTGCCAGACCATCCTGGCCGGCAGCGCTGGAAAGCAGAGACAGAGACACAACCCACAAGCACAGCCATCGCACTGACATGCCTCGCACCTCCATCACGTGTGTTCCCCTGGCGCTGATTCGCGTTCGCTCCAGCGGATACCCCTGCCAGACGCGCTGGCAGGGGTACGCTGGATCCTCACGGCGCAGCCTGACGCGCCGGCTACTTGCCCTTGGCCTGGTCGAGCAGGCGTGTGGCCTTCTGTTTCAGGTCGTCGCTGGCAGACCCAGCCAGGACCTGCTGCATCACCTGGGCCACTCTGGCAGGCTCTCGGTTGACGAGCTTCTGGCCAATCGCGACGGCTGCCGCTGCGGCCGACTCGGCCAACGCCGGCTGGTCCAGTTGTGCAGCCACCAGCGCCAGCGATGTGGTTGCCGGATACCGCCCGAGCGTTTCGACGATGAGCTGGCGGTCCTCCGCGCGGTCGGCCAGGGCGAGTGCCGTCTGGCACATCTCAATCCGCTGCTCCGTCGGGACGTTCAACTGCCGGGCGATCCGGATGTAGCCGCGCAAGGTGCGGACCTTGTACCGGTTGCCGGCGGCCTTGGTCAGCTTGAGCAGCGCGGGGGCCGCGTCCGGGCTCGTCCAGCGTCCGAGCACCTGGGTGGCAGCATCCTGCAGCCGTTCGTCGCTGGCCTCAGCCGCTGCCACGACGCACGCCAACGCCTGCTCGCCGCCGATCAGCCCGAGCAGTTCGAGCAGATCTGCCTGAGACTGCCCGGACGCGGTTGGCAGCTGATCGATCAGGACACGCGCGGCCGCATCTCGATCCGGCATGCGCAAGGCGGCCTTCTGCAGGGCACCTTTGGCCGCGGCCGCCACGTCGGGTGACGCCGGTTTCACGAGGTGTGTGACCAGCGTGGCGAGATGATCCAGATCGACGGTCAGCCCCAGGGCAGCGAAGGCGGCGTCGCGCGCAGCCTTGTCGTCGTTGGACACGAGTTTCAACAGCGCTGGCACAGCAGACGCGATCTCGCGCCGCCCCAGCAGCTCGATGATCACCAGCCGTTGCGGGCCGGCACTGTCATCCAGCAGCGCCTCGAGCCGGGCGTCGGCCGCCTTGTCGGGCAGGTCCGCCAGGCTGTCGAGCGCGACCGCTGCCGGCGCACCCTGCCCGGCCGCGGCAACTTCGAGCAGCAGCGGCACTGCCGAGACATCGCCCAGTTTGGCCAGCGCGCGGAGGGCTGCCAGCCGTACGTCCCACGGTCCGTCTGCCGCGAGCTGGAGGATGACCGGCAGCGCAGCGCGGTCGCCGCGCTGGGCCAGCACGGTGACGACACTCGTCGCGCGCGGATTACTCGGCATCGGCGTGCCGGCAATCTCGAATTCGCCGTTCTCCGGGATCTCCACCTGCCGGGGCTCGCCGCCCAGCGTGTAGCTGACCCGCAGCTTCTTGACCACGTTCGGCGCCGGATCGCCGCCCAGCAACTCGTTGCGCACCTTCACCGATGCGCCGCCCGCCTGCACGGCGTCGGCCAGCGCCTGTGTCACGTCGGCCCAGGTATCCTGCGCACCGTACTCGGCCTTGGTGATCATCAGCACCGGCCCGTCGCTCTCCGGGGCCGGCAGCGGCTTGGAGACCTCGGCGATCAGCGTCTCGGTGATGCGCTCGCCAGGGATCAGATGCGCCATGCTCAGCCCGACCTCGAAGAAGTCCTCATCGGCGGACTGCAACTGCTCCACCAGCAGGTCCACACCCTGTGCGCCGCGCGCGCGAATGGCGCCGGCCAGGGCGGCGATTTGCAGGAACTTCGGCAGCTCGGCCGCGCGCATCGCATCGTAGATCGACTGCGCGGCGTCCAGCTGGCCTCCCTTCTCCAGGGTGTCGGCCGCGGTCAGGCAGCCATCGGCGGCCGCCCGCCGCACCGGCTCCGCTGCCGCGAGCGCAGTTTTCAGAATGTCAATCGCCGCCGGTGAGGCAATCCGCCCCAACGCACAGGCGGCAGCGCCGGCGACAGCGGTGTCGGCATTGCCGAGCAGCCCTTCGAGCGCCTCGATCGCCTGCGTGTCGCGGCGCATGCCGATGCTGTTGATGACCCCCACCAGCAGGCCGCCCTCAAGCTGACGGAGGCTGGTGCGCAGCGCCGCATCCACTGCGGCGTCGGGGATTGGTTCCAGGGCAAAACGCGCGTAGTGCCCCAACTGCTGATCGGCCAGCAGGCCGGCCAGCACGGGGACGGCCTCTTTCGTGCCGACGATGGCCAGCTGCTGGCAGGCCTTGGCCTTGTCGAAGAGCGGCGCGTCGGACTGGAGCACCGCCACAAGCGCCGCCGCATCGCCGACGGCAGGTGGATCTTGCTGCGCACGTGCCGACACAGCAGGAACGAGCAGCAGCCCGCTGAGCAGCACGCGGACCAGAACGGGATGTCGTGAATACATGAGCCGATTTCCTTACTGAAGAATGTTCGCTGGAAGAGTCGTGCGCCAATTCAGATCCGCCACGGTTCGCGCATCGCCCGCGAGCGCATGCGATTGGCGGTCTCGTCGCCAATGAACTCCTCCTTGACCGGATCGAACTGCAACGTGCGTCCGAGTTGCCAGGCGATGTAGGCGGCGTGACAGGCGACGTGCGAGCGCGCGGCGACATCCGCGTTGGCGTTGGCCGGCGTGCGCGACTTGACGCAATCCAGGAAGTTGCGGATGTGCGTGGACGGATCGGTACCGGGCAGGCGGAAGACCGTCCGTTCCGTGCGGAGTGATTCGGGATAGATCTCGAAATTGCCGGTGTCGCCGGTTTCGATCCAGCCCTCCTCCCCCTCGTACCGCACGCTGCAGGTGCCCAGTCCCATCCAGCCTTCATCGCGCATGACCAGCTTCAGGCCGTCGTCGTAGGTGGCGACCACGCCGCTGCCTTCCGGGACATACTCCACGGGGGTCGTGTGGTCTTTCTGGGCGGCCCACTGGCAGAGGTCGACGGTGTGGGCGCCCCATTCCAGAATGCCGCCGCCATGGAAGTCGAAGAAGCCGCGCCAGCCGCCGGTGATGTACTGGCGGTTGAACGGACGCCACGGGCAAGGACCGAGCCAGGCGTCCCAATCGCATTCGTCCTTCGACGGCAGGGGTTCTTCGGGGAGCCAGCGATGGCTGGTGGCCGGAGCCAGCGTGTTGGCGTGGACGGCAACCAGTTTTCCCAGCCGGCCGCGCGCGATCAGGTCGGCGGCGAAGATGAAGTTGCCGATGCTGCGCCGCTGCGTACCGGCCTGGTAGATGCAGTCGTATTTGCGGAAGGTATCGGCCAGCGCCCGGCTCTCGGAGATGGTCATCGAGCAGGGTTTTTCGCAGTACACGTCCTTCCCCGCCTTGGCCGCGGTGATGGAGGCCATCGTGTGCCAGCGGTCGCCGGTGGCGATGAGCACGGCGTCGATGTCGGGGCGCGCCAGCAGCTCGTGCATGTCGCCGTACATGGCGCAGTCCTGATTGCGGTAGAACTCGTCCGCCATCTGCTTGATCGCCTCGCGCTGCACCTTCTGCACATCGGAGATGGCCACGAACTGAACATCCCGGTTCTGCAGGAAATGGCCCAGGTCCTCGCGGCCTCGGCCCCGGATGCCGATGGCGCCGAGCACGGTGCGGTTGCTCGGGGCGATCGCGCCGTCCAATCCGAGTGCTGAGCCGGGGATGAGTGTGGGGATCGCCAGTGCCGCGGCGACGCCTCCCACGCGTCCCAGGAACTTGCGCCGCGAGTATCGTGCGGAGTATTCTGTCATCGTATGCGTCCTCCCGTGGAAGTGAGTGTCGTCGTGTGGTTCAGAGACGGCTGCGGGCGGGTCGCAAGACCCGCCCGCAGCGCGTAAGTTCAAACTGGACGTCCAGGACTCACGGGACCTGTCCGTCCCATCATCGCCCGGCGCAACGCCCGGTCACGCTTCCACAAAAGGATCGTAGATGCCGGGTGTGGCACTCGGGTAGACTCCCTTGTCATCGGCGACCACCGGCGGCGTGGTGTCCCACGTGTAGCCTTCGAGCCCGGGCGCCTCGCACTTGCCTTTTTCCACAGCTTCGTCCCACTTGACGATCTTGCCGCTGTACGTGGCCATGCGTCCGAGCACGGCCGTCATGCTGCTCGTGGCGCCGAAGTGCCCCTCGTTGTACGGCAGGTTGTTGCGGATCGCTTCCACCAGGGCGTAGTGCTCCTGCTGGTACGGGTTGTCGAATTTGAACTCGACGCCGTTGGCATCCTTCACGTTGCCATCCGCCTGCATCGAGCTGTCCCCCTTCGTGCCGAAAGCGTGCTCGTCGACCCGCTCGAAGCAGTTCCGGACGTGCCGGCACTGGCTGTACATCTTCTTGCCGTCCCGATACGTGAACTCGACAAAATGATGGTCGAAGATCTGCGTATCCGGGTTGTCGATCCGGCGAATCTGGTCGCCTCCCATACCGTTGGCCTCGATCGGGTGATCGTTCTTGGCCCAGTTGCACACGTCCAGGTTGTGCACGTGCTGCTCGCAGATGTTGTCGCCGCTGAGCCAGACGAAGTGGTACCAGTTGTTGACCTGCTTCTTCATCTCGCTCCAGCCGTCACCCGGCTTGCGCCACCAGATGCCGCCGCCATTCCAGTAGGCTTGGAGCAGGATCAGGTCGCCCAGCTTGCCGTCGTGGAGCTGCGCGATCCCGTTGACGTAGCTCTTCTGGTGGCGGCGCTGCAGGCCGACCCCTACCTTCAGCCCCTTCTTGTCGGCCAGCTCGTTGGCCTCGACCAGCGTCCGATAGCCGGGCGCGTCCACGCAGCAGGGCTTTTCCATGAAGACGTGTTTGCCGGCTTCGATGGCCGCCTTGTAGTGCAGGGGGCGGAATCCGGGAGGCGCTGCGGTGATGATCATATCGACGTCGGCGTCGATGGCCTTCTTGTAGGCGTCCAGTCCCCAGAAGGTCTTCTCGGGCGCGACCTTGAAGAGGGTGGCGGCCTCCTTCGCCGACGACTCAAACGCATCGGCAACCGCCACGATCCTGGTGCCCTCGCACGCCTTGAGGTTGTCGTCGGCAGCGCCCTTGCCGCGGCCGCCGCAGCCGATCAGCGCGATCTTGAGGACGTCGTCGCCCTGGGCGTGTACGGATCGGACCAGGCCCAGATTCAGGGTGGTCGCCAACGCTGTGCCGGCTGCCGCAATCGTCGTGTTCGTGAGGAACCTGCGGCGCGATTCGAGTTTCTTGCTGGTCATGGGAGAACATACTCCAGATGTTAAAAGGGTTGGTGAATTGTCGGGTCGCGGACGGCTTGTGCCGGTGAACCCGCGCCCCGTCGCGGAATGCCCTGCACCTCCAGCTCCCTTCCCGCGGGAGCGGCGTGCAGGCTATGCCTGGGCCCACTGCTCGCGCAGGAACGCCAGGGACTTCGGAATCTCCTCGTGGCGGTCCGTGCCCTCTTTGCAGCCGCACTCGAAACTGCAGTAATCCTGGTAGCCGATCAGCTTCAGTCCGCGGAAACCATCGACGAAACTCCGCTCGTCCTGGCCGGGCAGCACGCGGATGCGGGAAGCCAGATGCACGTGGTGGAGGTACGACCCGGCCGACAGGAACGCCCCCAGATCGCTGGTCTCCTCGATGTACATGTGATAGAAGTCGCCCATCATCTGCACGCCCGGACTGTTGATGTCACGGCAGATCGAGGCGGCATCGGCCAGCTGCCGCAGGAAGAACGCCTCGTTGCGATTCAGCGGCTCAAGCAGCACCCGCGAACCGACACTGACCGCGTACTCGCCGATCGCCGGGAAGGTCTCGACCAGCAGCTGGCGGATCTCCTGGTTCGTGCGGTTGGTCTCCGGAATGAACGCCGGCACGTAAATCACTCCCGTACTCTTGATCTTCCCGGCCGATTCGAGCGCCTTCTTGAGTTTGTCTACGCCCCGCTTCCGCCGCTGCGCGTCGTCCGACACCAGATCACCGTTGCAGGACCCCCAGCAGATCGCGTTGAACTGCATGTCCGTCTTGGCGATGGCATCGAGGTACTTCTGCTCGTTCCCGACGATGTCGCCGCCGACCTCCACGCCGTCGAATCCCCAGCCCTGCATCTTGTCCAGCTTCTCTTCCAGACTCTCGCCCGGAATCACGGCCAGTTGGCTTGACAATTTCAACACGGCCTCCTGGGCCGGTGGCGGGATATCCACAGCACGGGACTGTGGCAACATCGTCAGGCCAGCGGCCGCTGCGGCGCCGCCCGCCAGAAAAGCTCGTCGATTCACCTGCATCGTTGCACTCCACGAAAAAAGAGAGAAATCATTGTGCGGTGGGAAATCATCGCGCTGCGTGCGACGGAGTGACTTTGCCGCCTCCGGCAAAGGGCCTATTATAGCACGGTCAGTCCAGGGGCAGCCAGCAGGCGAGACCACTACTCGAGCCGGAACAGCCGCACCTCTTTCGGCCGCAGGGGCAGCGTGAATTCGCGCGCATCCGCCGCCACGGTCTCCCGGGTGCATGCATCCACCACCCTCGAATTGTGGGGCAGGCGGATGACGGCCGGTCCCCCCTGAGCGTTGGCCGCGATGGTCAGAAACCGCCCATTGGCACACAGCAGATGCGAGGGATCTGTATCGTAGATGTGCACACCGGCCTCCGCTGCAAGACGTTTCAGCAGCAGCGCTGGCAGTGGCGCCACGGACGAATAGATCGACGTCCACCCCTCCATGTCGCGCCGCGCCACGACCACCCGGGCCGGATCGTCGCACGCAGCGGCCAGGGCCGTCGTCCGCGGATCCACCACGATCAATGGGTCAGCCACCGCAGGGCGGATGGCCAGGTCCGCCAGCTGGTCCGGGACCGGCGGCCAATCGGTCCCCGGGGGGACCGGGAGATGCGTCGTCCACGCAACCCGGCTCTCGCCGCCGGACGTGCTGTCCGCTGCCACGCGGATTCCCGTCACCTGCGCGATGCCCGCCACACTCCCGCGCGTCTCGTCGAAATACCCGGGTGCATAGAACCAGAGAATGGTCTTGTTCTGAGTCTGCAGCCGCTCGGCGATCACTTGTCGCTGTGTCGCATCGAGATAGAAGGCATTGAGGACCAGGACGAGTTTGTAGCGCGCTGTGTCCAGCGCCCCGAGGTCGGACAGCAACGCCGCGTCATAGGGCGCGACGAATCCCAGTTGGGCCACCTGTGCGCTGAGCAGGCTGGTCAGGAACATCCCGGGCGTGTCGGCCGGGTTGCGGAACCGCACGTAGTGCGCTGACCGCTCGTCGACCAGTACCAGAATCTCGGCGATGGACGAGCGGTCTGCCCCCAAGGACTCCGCGCGGATCTCCCCCAGCCGCTGCACACCGTCCAGGATGACCGGATCCTCGTAGTAGCCTCCGTGGATGTCGAAGTGCGCTGTCTGCACGCCGTGGGCCAGCGCCATGCCGATCTCGCGGCGATTCATCCAGACGAACTCCTCCGGCGTGCGGGTGAGTCCCAGCTGGTACTCCCAGGTCTTCAGATTGGGATCGTCCTTGAGCTTGTCGAAGTATTTGAAGCTGACCTGATCGATCATCAGGGTGGGCACCCCGCCCACTACCTGCACGCGGCAGTCAGCCGCATGCGCTGCCGACGACCCGCACAGCGCTGCGACGATCAGCGGCAGGACCGTCGCACTACTGAGGCGCCGGGAGTTGCTCAAAGTAGAAGACACCCTTCTTGTTGGCTGTGACAATGTCCAACCGCCCGTCGCCATCGACGTCGACGATCCGGAAATGCAGTCCCACGCCGCTGTCGTCGTGGATCTGGTGCTTGATCCAGGAGGCCTGGCCGTTGTGGCGGGACAATTCGTACCAGCACAGGATCGAGGGTTCGTGCGACCCCGGGTCGTGCACGAAGTGCGCCCAGAAACGTTTGCCAGTGACGAAGTCCAGCAGGCCGTCGCCGTTGAGGTCGGCCAGATGGATCGCGTGCGTCTGCGAATCACGCTGATCGATCATGTGCGTCTGCCAGCCGTCCGGAGTCTGCTCGGACCAGCCGATGCCGTAGTCGTGAGCGCTGCTGCCCAGCACGTCGTTGTCGCCGTCGCCGTCGAAGTCGCACACGCACAACTGCGCACCGCCGTAGAACGCGGCGGCGTGAAACGGCCACGGCACCGACCCGCTCTGCGCCGGCTGTTCCCACCACCCGGCGGGGATCAGAATATCCAGGCGGCCATCCTGATTCACATCGCCGACGCCCAGCCCATGCCCCGCTCCGGGATCGTGCGGGCCGGCGATGACAGAGACTGTCCACAGCTCTGTGGGATCGGCTGCCGGACGGGCCAGCGCACAGCGATCGTCCTGCATGAACACCAGCTCCCGCACGCCATCCCCGTCGACATCGAGATAATGGGGGCTCTCGTTCCCGGTGCGTTCCACCGCCAGGTGCTTCGGCCACGGGGCACCCTGCTTGCCGGGGTTTGCGAGCCAGTGAGTCTGCTGGCCGGGAAACCCGACGACGACCAGGTCGGTCGCGCCGTCGCGATTGATGTCGTCGTCGAAGCACAGAAAGGCATCGCTGTACTCCTTGGGGGGAAACGCCTGGGCCGCGCCCAGCATGGGCCGGAGCGTCCAGTCGGGGCCGGCGTAGTAGACGTTGCCGGCCACGATGTCGACTTGTCCATCGCCATTCATGTCAGCGACTGCCACCCCTTCGCTCCGGAAGGCGCTGTCCAGCCGGTGCGGTTTGAACCGGATCTGGCTGCCCGCCTCGGCATCGCTGAGCCGGTGTGCCCGCCGCAACTCCTGCTCGATCGCCCGGCGATCGGGCGCAGTGGAGGTGATCGTGTGCGACGCGATCCACGCCGTGTCGTCCGGGGTCGGCTGTTCCTGCGGCAGCGGCAGCAGCTGATCGTGGCTCTCCGTCGTCTCACAGGTGATCGCCGTGATCTGCGGGATCGGACCTCGCGTCGGGCTGGAGACCAACCGGATCTTGTCGATCACTTCACTGGCCGGGGCGAGTGCGAGCGTGTACTGGAACGGATCTCCGGATCGCCCGAGATACATGGCCTTCGAGGGGCTGAGCAGTTTGCCTTGCCCCTCGAGGGTGAAGCCGTAGATCAGCGGGAAGATGTCGACCGCGCCGGAGCGATAGTGGAACTCGACGGCGCCATAGCAGTCCAGCGGTGTGCCGGACGGCACGGTGCAACCCAGCAGGAACACACGCTGGGCGGCGAACCCGCACGGCAGTTCGATCTCGCCCTTGTCCGGGATGAGGCTGCCGATGGACGCGTTACGCTGGAACGGCACGGCCCCGGTGACGAACTCGTAGCGCACCTCGGCCTCGCGCGCGGTCCGGCTCCAGTTGTCCGGCAGGCCGTTTCGAAAATCCACCTGCAGCGCGGGGCCGGCATCGATGCTCCCGACGCCCAGCCAGGCGAAGGCCCCCTCTGCGACGCCGTCCCGGGCCTCGATGCGGACCGCCCTGCCCCGCCACTGCGACACCTCCCACGTGCGCTCCTGCAACGCGTCATTGCCGGGTGCCATGGTCTGCTGCAACACCGTCCCCTTCCGCGCGTCGACCAAGGCCACGTAGTTCTCGCCCCGCTTCCCGTCCGGACCGTCGTGGCCGCAGATGGTGAAACGAATCGTGTCCGTGTCCAGCTCGAACGGCGGTGACGCGATGACACCTGCGCCGGACTCACCCTGCCCGAGCGACGACAGGTACGGATCGACCTCGCGATTCGCACCGTCATGTTCCAGCACTGCCCAGGTCGTCCCCAAGGACGGCGCCGGACACTTGAGCGCTCGGTAGCGCGCTGAAGTCTCAGTCGATTCCTGACCGTGGGCCGCAGCGGTGATGAGGCTGCTGGCGAGCGCGGCAACGATCCAGATACGGGCAGTCATGGCGGGAGTCCCTCGTAGCTGAGCACAGGTTGTTCAACGGTGTTGCGCTATTGGTTCTAGCAAACACCGCCAGCCGTCGGCAATCCGCCATCACGTCCCAGTGGCAGTAAGGGGGGGACGCCGCGCGCAGCACGATCGAGTAGGATGACGAGCAGGAGTGCCATTCCAGACGCGCAGAGGGAGGAAGTTCATGGCGATCGGAGACGGTGCACAATTGCTGGAAATCATGCGAGGCTACCAGCTTCCCTGCATTCTGGCCGCGGCGGTCGACCTGGATCTGTTCGAGCCCCTGGTTCCGGGACCGCGGACGGCGGCAGAAGTGGCGGCTGCCGCGGGCAGCGATGTGCGCGCGACGACGATCGTGCTCGACGCGCTGGCGGCGGTCGGCGTGCTCGTCAAACAGGGTGACCGCTACCGGATCGCCGCGGAATATGCGCCATACCTGAGCGAGGAGTCGGGGCAGAGTGTCATGGCCATGCTGCGCCATCAGGCGAACTGCCTGCGGCGCTGGGCGCGGCTGCCGTGGACCGTCCGCTCCGGGGTGCCGGATCTGCCCGGGCCGAGTCTCCGCGGAGAGGATGCGGACCGGGAGTCGTTCATCGAGGCGATGCATGTCATCTCACGCGATGTGGCGGATCCGTTGATCCAGGAGATCCATCCGGGCAACGTGCGCTGCGTGCTGGACCTCGGGGGCGCATCCGGTTCCTGGACCCTGGCCTGGCTGAAAGCCGAACCGGCCGCGCGGGCGATCATCTTCGATCTGCCGCACGTGATTCCGATGGCCCGCGCCCGACTGGCTGCCACGCCGTTTGCGGACCGCGTGGCACTGGTGCCGGGCGACTTCGAATCGGACGCGCTGCCGCGGGGCGCCGATCTCGTGTGGGTCAGCGCGATCATTCACCAGAATTCCCCCGAGCAGAATCAAACGCTGTATCGCCGCATCGCCCAGGCACTTGAGCCCCGGGGCTGGATCTATATCCGGGATATCGTGCTTGAGGCCTCACGCACGGCACCCGTCGCCGGCGCCCTGTTCGCGGTCAATATGCTGGCCGGCACCGCGGGAGGAAACAGCTACTCCCTGCCCGATATCCAGGATGCGCTGCAGGCCGCCGGATTCGTCGATGTCGAACTCGTCCGGCGCGACGACGGAATGCACGCGATCGTGCGCGCACGGGTCGGGTGACACCGTGCAGTACACCCGCCTGCGAGTGACGCGCACGAGTGACGCGCACGAGACGAAGCGGCGGTTTCTACGGGTGGCTAGCCGTCCGATCGGCGGAACCGTTGTGGTCGACGCGCCGGCGCCGTGCTGCGAGCGACATTCCCAGTCCGGCCGCGCCGAGCAGCGACCAGAGAACCAGCGAGGATGGCTCCGGGACAGTCACGGCCCCGCTGGTGGTCTGGGATCCGGATGGAATCCCCTGGATGTGGGCCGACGTGAGCAGACCGTTGTCGGTCATGGCGTTGAACAGGGACGCTCCGAAGCCAGGTTTGCTGCCTGTGTAGGTGAGCTGATAGACGCAGGTTTCACCCGGCGTGAAGCGGTTGCTGCTGGCCGGGCCGCCGCCATTCGGCCTTTCGAAATTCAGTCCGATGTCGAACCCGAAGCCGAGCGCGCCGCCGCCCGCGGCTTTGATCCGTCCGGCGTCGATGTCGATGCTACGTGCCTCGCACGAGTCGAGAACGGTGCCGAGGTAGGTGAACCCGAGTCCGGTGAGGAAGTCATCGTCGGCGATGTTGAACGTCCAGTTGGTGATGCACTGGGTGGCACTGCCGGTCGCCAGGTTCTCCATCGTCAGCTTCACGGAGTTGGGGCCGAAGTCGTCGAACGTGGCCCTGGCCCAGGGTCCGGCCCCGAGAGGGGTCGCGCCGTTGTAGGCCTCGCTCAGATGCATAATGAATCCTGCCGAGGCCGCGCTGGGGATCAGGGCTGCCAAAGCCACCGCAGTGCACAGTACCCGTTGCGAAAAACGTCTGACGTTCATGGCCCCACCTGACCGTGTAGAAGAGGTGATTGCGAAGCAGATGTGATTGCCGCTCTGCAGCAAGGGGATGACGCCCGGAGCGGACGCCTCCCGATTCAGATTGACTATGATTCGTGGATGCAGCGGATCAAGATCGCCGGGCGGGCCCGCTGGCGGATATCGGCTGCTGGCTGCCGGCATAGCCGCTACAATTGACCCCACCCACCCGCCGCGCTGCCGATTCCGGTGAAAGAGTACCGGACGTCTGTCAGCAGCGCGCACGTTCCGGGGTGACACAGACGGTCGACTGCGAAGGGCACGAATCAACACGGATACGAATCATGGCTGAGTCTGACCCCATCCGCCAGATTGCGGACCGCCTGGTGGTGCTGGAAGAGTGGATGATGCACACGGATCGTCTGCTGGCTAATCTCGACGAGGTGGTGCGTGCGCTCCAGGACCGCCTGGATGAACAGCATCGGAGGCTAGCGAGTCTGGGGGGCGCCGTCGCACATCTGACGCTGCCCGACGAACCACGCAGCTTTGAAGACGAACGGCCCCCGCACTACTGAGTGCTGAGCGACGGCCATCTCATTGAATCTCGGGCATGGCGAGGATCTCGCCGCGCATCTGCCGGGCCTGTTCGTCCGGGCCGTACACGCCATAGAAGACCGCGTTCAGGTCGATCCACGTCGCGATCCGGTGCAACTCCTCCGCCTGCAACTGCACGTCGTGATGCCCGGCACGCAGCAGCTTGATCAGTCGGCTGCCCCGCGCACCGTACAGGCCACCGGGCGGCGTCACCTGGATCTGGTTGCGTCCGCCGAAGCGGGGGACCCACGCTTCGGCGGCGTTGGTCGGATTGGTGCCGGGGCCCCAGAAATCCCGATCGCGGCAGAGTGCCAGATACGACTGCGCGAAGCCGTCTCGCGGCGTGTCCGACAGGTCGAACCCGCCATCCTGTTGTGCGGGCCCGTGGCAGCGCACGCAATGCTCGTTGAGTATCGGCTGGACCACTTCCATGTAGGAGAAGGGGCGCCCACCCAGGGCGCCCGGGTCAATCGTCGCCGCGGGGCGATGCAGAGCGGTCGCCGCATAGTTGGCCGGCGTCGTCAAGCGGCTTTCATGGCAGCCGATGCAGGACACCCGTTCTCCCGGCTGCACGTATGTGATCGTGCGCATGGTCTGATAGGCGAAGCCATCCTCGTCCAGCGCCTGGAACAGGACTGGCTTGAGAGCCGGGACCATGAACCGCGCTGAGCCGTCCGGTTCGACCGGCACCGTGCCCAGGATGGCCCGCGCGTTTTCCTCCAGCGCCAGGCCGACGGGGGGCGCGTTGGCCACATGGGTCGTTTTTGGCAGGATCTGGATGATCCGCAGCTGCTTGATCGTTCCACGCGGGACATCGCCCAGTCCCTGGTAGATGTCGGTCAGCATCATTTCGCCCGCTTCCGCAGTGTCGTCGACCAGGGAACTCGAAATCACCGGCGGTGTCGGCCGCGGCTGCAGCGGGCACGGGTTCGTACTGCCGATGTCCGGATCGCGGTAGATCAACTCGCGGTTGCCGAATATGTCCAGCAGGTAGATTCCCAGCGCGTTGCGCGCGTTGGCGCCAGGTTCCCAGACCAGTGGCGTGGGGCTGTACGACACCAGGAAGAACCGTTCGGACAGAGGCCAGGGCGCATCATAATACTCCCGGATGTCGGTGCTCTCAGCTTCCGGAAACGGGATTTCCGGTGTGATCCGCGTAATTGCCGTGTGCTCGTTGTCAGAGACGCTGGGATCAACGATCACGAGCGGCCCGCCGGTGATGGAATGGTGTGCCGATGCCGTGAAGATGATCTTCCCCGTGCCCGCAATGGGCTGGGCCTGGAACGCACAGTGCGGCGCTGCGGTGGCGTTGCCCCACACCGCGATGGGATTCGTGCCGTCAGGACGCATGGCCCAGAGATTCTGGTGCGTGACGGCATCCCGGTCAATGTAATCCCAACGACTGTACAGAATGTGCCCGGTGTCCAGCACGCTGGGAAACCACTCGTTCGTATCGTGCGCGGACAGCAGGCGAATACCGGTCCCGTCGGCCTGCATGCGATGCAGCGTGTAGACGTGCCACCGCCGGCTGAACTGGTCGCCGAAACACCGCGCATAGCCGCGGCGGCGTGTGGAGCTGAACGCCACGCCTCCGTCGGGAAGCCAGCAGGGCATCAGGTCGTCGTAGGGGCCCCGCGTGAGCTGCTGCAGCCCGGTGCCGTCCGTATTGCCGGTCCAGATGTGGTAGAACCCGTCGTCGACGGAGTTGTCGAGCGTCGTATGGTCCCAGGTCTGGTTGTCCGGCCGGCACTGGACATACGAAAACACGATGCGGCGGCCATCGTACGAGAGCCGCGGCTCGAGCACGTTGCCGGCGGCGAGACCCCCTGCGAACAGGTCGCGGCAGGCGAGCGAGTACCCGGGCCGCTCCAGCACGTAGATGCCCCCACCGGGCCGCGCCCGCCAGCCGTAGTACTGCATGACCAGGTGGCTGTACGACGTCGGGACCCGCTTGCAGAACAGCAGCTGGCCGAAATTCACCAGGGGATTGGCCAGCGCGATGCGCCGTTTCAACCAGCGCGCCTGCAGGTAGAGCTGCCGGCACTGGGTGAGATCGTCCACGGCGGGCCGGTCCGCCGCCAACTGCTCCCACCGCTCCGCCAGCGGCTGCAGCACATCGGCCCGCTGATCCCGCCGCAACTCGAGCAGCAGCTGACGCGCCCGGTCGAGCTGTTGCGCAGCGGCCTGCGCGTACGCGGCTGCATCCTGCGGCCGCGCATCCTGCTGCCCCCACTCGCACTGGATCATGGTCCAGAAGTCCAGCTCGGGCACCGCCGTGGCGTCCGACGGGATCCCCAGCCGGCGGGCGGCATCGAGCGCCGCCTGGCACATGATCGTCATGTCGGGCACCGCGTCGGCAGCAGCCAACAGACGCTGCAACGTCTGCACGCCGTTCATCCAGGAGCCCTGGTAGGGAGCCACGACGCACACCGGCAGCGCCACAGATTCCCCCGCCGCCACGGCCGCGGGATCGGCGGCACTGCCCTGCCGCAGCTGGACGCGCAGTACGCCCTCGTCCGATTGCGTGCAACGCAGCACGCCAGACGCGCGCGTGGGACAGCACAACACCAGGCCGCAGTCGTCCATGCCGCTGGCCACCACCCAGGCCGGCAGCACGTCGGCAGTCGATATCTCGAGCGGCTCAGCCAGCACCATCTCCCGGTCGTAGGGACTCAAGTCGGTACGGAATCCGCGAACCACCAGCCCGCTCGCCTGCCGGAGCCGGTCGGCATCAGTCTGCATTTCGTAGTGCCAGCCGCCCTCACCCTGCTGCGTGGTCGAAAAAGCTCGCGATGCCTGGAACGTCTCGCCATCTTCATACGCAACCACGGGGTCCCAGTGCGTTGTGTCGTAGCCGATCGTGCCGCGACGGTGCACCACAAAGCGGATCGACTCGCCACACCGTACGTCCACCGACAGCTCCGGTTCGACACCCACACTGTCGTCCCCGTTGATGTCCGCCTGCCACACCAGACGCCTGCCCACGTGGATCTCCAGGTGCACGCCGTCCCCGCCATTCGTGTCCGCCTTGCAGACGCGGCCACGCAGCACAACGCGTCCCGCACGCGGCACGTCAAAACGCCGAATGCTCGACGTCTGCTCCCCAGGATGGTGCCAGTCTTTGCCGACCCGCGTCCAGTCGGGCCCCGTCCAGTAGGTCGAGCCGTACCACAGATCGTCGCGATAGCTGAGCGACTGGTAGCTGGCCTGATCCCACAGCGCTGCGGTGTCGATACTCCAATCGATCAGCGCCGGTTGTCCGACATGCACCGCATCGGCCCGGGGGTCGACCAGCCGGGCCTCGACCAGCACACAGCCGGGCTGCGGCAGCCAGCGATAGCGGCGTTCCACCACCGGATCCTGGGCAGCTTTCGGTGCACCGACCGCCACCGTCTCGCGGATCTGCGACACGAGCCGGTTGGCCGGCTGAGCGGGAAACACACCGGTGAGATCGGTAGCCTGGCAGGTGGCAGCGGCAACCAGCCCCCATACGGAGACAACGCAGGCTGCGATGGCGGCATTTACAGTGTAGTTGGAGCGCATGGTGATTGACTTGCGGGAGTGTTCGTCCCTGTGGAATCAATGGTTGGAGGGGAGTTACGGCTGGAGCATGCCGAGGCCCAGCCGGGCGCCCGGCTGGCGGCAGCCTGCATTATGGTCGATAGCGCTCGGCAACGCAAAGCTGCAGGCAGCGGTGAACCCTGGGCGGCGGCCTGGGCGAACCGGCTGGCTCTCGAGCGTTGGCCGTGTGCTACTTGGCGTGTGCGTCAGCGTCGATCCAGCCCTAGCACGATCAGAAGATCCAGACGCCGAGGGCGATGGCCGCCACGCCGGCACCGAGCAGTGCCAGCCCCCAAGAGATGGGCAGACGGACCGGGTCTTGTGTGCCGCACGTGTCGCACAGATTGGCGGTGAGGGAGCAGTATGTGCCACACCCCCGGCAGCGACACTGCTCGCGGATCGCAGTGTGGAGACGCTGGTAGCAGGCGACGAAGAAGTCCCGGTCCCCAGGATGCACCTGAACGTGCTGTGTCATGGCTGCACTTCCGAGGCAAGAGTGAGCTGGAACCGTACGCGCGGCGACTGAGCCGATCTGACCCGGTCCCAGTGAGCGCCGAAGAAGATATGATGTGCTATCAAACAAATAGGCCACGCCGGGCCAGTTGTCAACGCGAGCCGTCGGCGGTCATCCGCATCCATGGCTCTGGCCGCCACTGGGTGATGGCCCGGTGACGGTGCTTGCCGATGGCGGGGGCCACCGGGCATATTGGCGTCGGCACACCCAGGAGCGGATCCGATGACACCACGCGAACGTGTACTGATGGCGCTGGAGCACCGGGAGCCCGATCGGGTGCCGTGTGATTTCTGGGCCGAAGAGCCCACCTGGCGGCGTCTGTTGGAGCATGTCGGTTTCGCGGACAGGGATCGACTGCTCGACACGCTGGAGGTCGATGTGCGGCATCTGGACGTACCTGCGCTCCCGGAACAGGATCTGGGCAACGGACTGTTCCAGAACTTTTGGGGCGAGCGGTACGTGTACCAGACTACGCCGTGGGGTCCGATGCGTGAAGACGTGCCGGGCGCGCTCTCCGCGGCCACGTCGCTCAGCGACCTGGAGTCGTTTTCCTGGCCGACACCCGACCAGTTCGACTATGCTCAGCTTGCCGCGCAGTGCCGCCGCTGGGACCAGCATGCGCTGTTGTACGGATTCGCCGACGTGTGGCAGCGTCCTGCGCTTGTCCGCGGCTGGGAAGGCATGTTCATGGACATGGTGGAGCGTCCTGCCTGGGTGCATTTCCTCAGCCAGACGTTTACCGATTTCTACCGCCGCGACTACACGCGAGCGGCCGAGGTGACCAACGGGCGGATCGATCTGTATCTGCTGATCAGTGACCTGGGGAGCCAGTCGGGCCCGCTCATGTCGCTGGCCATGTTCCGCCAGTTTGTGGCCCCCTATCTGCGGCAGATGGTGGACTGCATTCACGGTCTCGGTGGCAAAGTGTTGTATCACAGTTGCGGCTCGATTCGACCCTTCATTCCCGACCTGATTGCGCTGGGGATCGATCTCCTGGACCCCATTCAGCCGACCGGTCCGGAGATGGCGCCGGAGCAGTTGCAGGCCGAGTACGGGGGGCAGATCAGTTTTCACGGCGGCATCGACATGCAGCACCTGCTGACGCACGGCACGCCCGAGCAGGTGCGCGCGGAAGTGCGCCGCTACCGTGACGTGCTGGGCCGCCGGGGCGGGTACATCCTCGGCCCCACACACCTCTTTCAACCCGATGTGCCCCCTGAGAACATCCTGGCTGTGTACCGCGAGGATCGACGGCCGGGGAGCAGGGGGCGGGACGCGTAGCGCTGCGGGCGTCGTGCCGGCACGCGACGGCGGGAGCGGCAGGAACGGACACTTTTTTTCGGCCGCAGTCTCCAGAGCTGGTCGGAACATCACGTTGGGCGAAATGAATTGCCTGGCGGAGGTCGCACGTGACGACCTTCGTTCCCTGTTCTTTGTGGAATTGGGAAGAACAGTGGCGGGCATCTATGACATTACGGGAGAGCGAATCGAAACCACCGGCAAGTACCGGCAGTGGGCCGGTGCCGAGCTGCCCTTGGGCAAACGATTGTTCGAGATTGACTTCCATACCTCCAAGATGCATCAGATCGAGCGGGAGTACGGCTCGCGCGTCGACATCGATGGGTACCACGATGACGACCTGGTCACGCTGGCGTCCCTCGATCCCAATCTGACCGTCGAAGACCTGATGCGCGAGTTCGAGCTGACGCCGCATTCCGCTTACATCCAGCGGGCTCAAGAGGCCCAAGACACGCAGCGACCGGCGGGGCCGGGCAAGGTTGGCGACATGTGTGCCAACGCTTCGCGGAACGACTCGATAGCGTGGCGTGAAACATCCCCAGAGGAACGGATCGAGGCACGCTGTGTGGCGGAAATCAATCAGATGCAGGCAAGCGGTTCTGGACCGGCCTGTGCAGCCCGGTTTTCTCTCGGCGGATTCCTGCCTCTGGCGCGCGCGTCACGGTAGCCGTCGGCGAAATCAGCCTGCCATCAGAACCAGAGCAATGCCTGCCAGACCGATCGCCGCGCCGACGGCGATGCTGAACGCCTTTTGAACGTTCGTACGGCGCGCAAGAGCCCCGATCAGAACAGGAATGGTGGTCCAACCCAGTCCG
>DAISIS010000003.1:0-36938 GCA_036821925.1 Pirellulaceae bacterium | reverse complement strand
GGCACCGGTCCATCGCGTCCGTCTCGAGCGGCCACCGCATCGGCTCGAGCGTCCATCCGTCCGGCAGCTGCTCGACTTCGACGGTCCCTGCAGCTGCTTGATCGGAGAAGTTGTAGGCGAAAAAGACCAGCGGCACTTCCTGTCCCACGGGAATTTGATACTCGTAACCCTGCGACCACTCGATCGGCTGAACCTTGACCCGCAGGGAGCTGGGCATCTGGATCTGCAGCACAAGCGGGCTGGCAACCTCGGGGGGCGGCGGCACCGGCGCAGGGTCGGGCGGAGTCTGAGGCGACAACGATCCCGGCGCGCAGACGGCGAACACCGCTGACCCGCCAATCGCGTGCGGCCGTTCGATCGGCCGGCCGAGGTAGTCGTAGACCTGCGTAATCTGCAGCTGTTCCGGAAGCGGCCACGGCGTCTGCACCTGGTTGCGGTCGGGCCAGTCGACCGGCCGCTCCGCCCACAGGACGATCACCTGCCGGTTCACGCCGTCGGGCCAGGCATTGAACAGATACACGTGCGTGTCCGGCTGGTCGGCACAGCGCCAGATCGTTTCGAACTTCGCGCCGGCCAACAGTCGGCCGACGGCGGCGAGCGCCACGTAGGCCGGTCGTGGTGTGAGGTCCTGGCGCAACAGGCCGAACTGAGTGCGATGCGCGTCTTCTGCGTAGTTGCCCAGCACGAACTGAAAATGGCGCTGGCAGCCGGCAGACAAACTGCATGCGTACGCCTGCGCGATGTAGCGTGCCTTGTGCAGTTCATGCTCCGGAGATTGATCCTGCCAGGGAGCCGGTGTTGCGTAGGGCAGTCCCCGGTCCGCCTCGGTCACCCACAGCGGCTTGCCGCCAGCTGCCTGACGGGCCGGCTCCCAGAGCGGCAGGTAGCCGTGGTGCCAATCATAGGTGTGGATGTTGTAGGTGTCGTAGTAAGGCCCTGCCTGGTTGTCGGCCAACCCCTGCGTGTGCTGCATGGTGGGGATTGTCGCATAGGCATTCCAGCCGACAATCACCTGCGGATCGCCGGCTTTGAAACCGAGGTAGGCAGCCTTCTGCAGCGAGCACATCTCGTCGACCGTGTGTCCGCCGAACGTGTCGACATTGGCTTCGTTCCACGGTTCCCAGGCGTGAACCTGGCCGTGAAACCGTCGCGCCATTTCGCGGCAGAAGCGGAACATGTCCCGCAGGTCGCGCGGGAACCGGGCGGTGGTGCGGCGGCCATCGAGTGTCCGGTCGCCGGCCCACGGGGGCGTGAGATGAAACACCTGCAAGACCCGCAAGCCGGCCGCGCACTGGACCTGCGCCGCACGGTCGTAGTTGGTGGGCGGATCAGCAAACTGTCCACGTTGGGGTTCCATCTCCCGCCACGCCATCCGATCGCGAATCCAATTCACGCCGGCCAGCGCTGCCAGGCTGGCATGCCGGGCCTGTTCGGCCACATCGTCCCGGGCAAACCACGCCACAGCGGCGTCCACACAGATCGGCGAATCGAGCGGTGTGGGGGCCGCCAGCCGCCCGAGCACCGCTGCTGTCGTCCAACCGGCCAGCTGGCCGTCAGCGTCGAAGAACTCCATACGATACCAGCCTACCGGCAGTATACCGATCGAGATGGCCGGCGAACCGGCAGCACGCGCGCCCACCTCACCGGCCGCCACACGCTGCCGCTCGGCATCGTAGAGGACCCAGGTGGCGGCTGCGGGGGGGATCTCAGACCCCACACGCACCGAAACAGCCTCTCCCTCCAGGTAGATATTGCCGGGGTGCTCGGCCAGCGGCACCGGCACCTGACGGGTGATCGCCGGCAGTCGCGACTCGGGATCGGCTGCCGACGCCATTGCCCGCCAGCCACACAGGCAGATACTCAAATACCCCGCAGCCAGCAGCCCGTGCCTCATCGCCTCCCTCCCCTTCGCCTGCAACGCCGACTCCCTATCCCGCGATTGTCGCCGTGACGTGTGCGCCGATCAAGTACGTGGAGAGAGGTGGAAGGAAGGGGGCCCACACCATGTGCGGCCCGCTGCCGAGCGTCGGGTACTGCGTGGGTACGGTAAAGGAACGGCGGCCTGCCAGGCTCGTTTTCTGGCACGAGCGCCGGCGGGTTCTTTTCAGACGCGCCCGTTCCTGCTATTCGTGGTCGGAGGATCTGCAGCCTTGTGAGCGTTCATCTCTCTTGTCACGAAGGTCGCTGCCATGGATATGACCCTGACCCCGCGCGAACGAGTGCTGACCACAATTGCCCATCGCGAGCCCGATCGCGTTCCCCACAACCTGCGGCTGGTGCCGGAGTTGTTGGACATGGTTCAGCGCGAGATCAGCACCCGTGACTACGCGGAGCACTTCGGTCACGACGTGCGGTATGTCGTTCACACGCTGCCTCCGCAGCCGGCCGGGGTACCCGCCGTCGAGTGGACGCCGCGGCCGACCCCGCAAGACATCGCGCGTCTGCAGCAGGAAGTCCAGGCATTGCACGAACGCGGCCTGGCCGTGTGCGGGATGTACTTCATGGGGGTCTACGAGCAGGCCAAGGACTGGATCGGCGACGAGGACACGATGATCGGGCCCTATGTGGATCCGGCCGGATTCTCCCGACTGCTGGATCGGATCGTCGACTGGAAGTGCGCGCTCTACGGCGCCTATGCCGCGGCGGGGGTGGATATTGTCTGGATCGGCGACGACCTGGGTACCCAGCGATCGCTGGTGATGAGTCCCGACATGTATCGCCAGTGGTACCGGCCCCGGCACGAGCGCATCGTCAGTCACATCCGGGCGGTGCGGAGCGGCGTGAAGATCGCGTTTCACAGCTGCGGCCATGTGACGCCGCTGATTCCGGATCTGATCGAAATCGGCATCGACATCCTGGAAGCCGTCCAGGCGGAATGCATGGACATCGTGCAGCTCAAACGCCAGTTCGGTAGAGACATCACGTTCTGGGGCGGCGTCGGCGCTCAGAGCGTCCTGGCCAGGACCACGCCGGCCCAAGTGATGGAGGGGGTGCGGCGGACGCTGGACGTGATGGCGCCCGGCGGCGGCTATATCGCTGCCCCCTGCCATACGCTGATGGAAGAAGTGCCCTGGAGCAGCATCGTGGCGTTCCACCAGGCCGTGGCCGCCTATGGGGCGTACTCCCCCAAGGCGCGGGCCGATTCGATGTACCAGAGATAGTTGTCGGTGATCTTCTCGGGCAGAGGCGTTTCGATCGGAGCGGCGGTGGGCATGATGACATAGCCGCCACCAGCCTTGGCAGCGTCCATGCACTGCTGCACGGCCTGGCGGATTTCTGCGCGGGATCCCCGTTCGAGCACCTTCGGCTGCAGGTTGCCGAACAGACACATGCGGTCGCCAATCTGCGCCTTGACGTCACCCAGCGGAACGTCGCCGTCCGGCGGCCCCTCGCACGGGTCGAGGGCCTCGGCCCCCGTCGCGGCGAGCAGGTCGAGGACCGAACCGATGCGCCCGTGGCAGTGGATCCGGACCAGGCAGTTGTGGTCATGGATCAGCGCCACCATATCCTTGACATAGGGCAGGACGTACCGCTCGAACGCCTCCCGGTGCATGTACGGCGGCGTGGCCACTTCGGGGCCGGCGATCCGGTACAGATCGACCACTCCGCTGCGGAGCCGCCGCCGCAGATTCTCCAGGGATCGTTCGTGGATCCGGCCGAGCGTGCGTTGGAAATGCGCCGGCTCCGTGTAGGCCCAGAGCAGCACATCCTCCAACCGCATCATGTCGACGGCCCAACCGAGCGGATCGAACACGGTCGACATGATGATCCCGTGCTGGCCGACCTCCGACCGGATCCGCGCCGCGTCCGAGAAGTCGTAGTCCACCGGCTCATAGGGGACCGAGAGCAGCCGTTCAACGTCCTCGATGCTCTTGCACCAGTGCTCGGTCTTCCACACCGTCTGCAGGTTCGCAAACACTTCACACACGCTCGTGAGCCCCCCCTGCGGCGTGTGGAGCGTGCGGTGCACGACCGTCCTGTTCCCCTGCTGCGACGACACCGTCTCCATTTCCACCGCGTGCGACGTGGTCTCGAGAAAGTCGCCGAGATGATCGGTCTTCGCAGCCGCGGCGTTCGAGTGCGGCTCCCACATGCAGACGCAGTCGGTCAGCGCGCGGACCGCCTGCATCAATCGCGCGTACGAGGGATCCAGGTTCTCGAACGCCCGGCTGTTGAAACCGACCAGTTCGTAGGTGGAAATCGGCACCCGATCGGGGCACGCGCCCCTGAGCGCGGCCAGTAGTCGTTCACGCCCGGTCATGCTGCCGCGTCCTCTCCCGCTACCCGCAGCCCGCTCCATAGCCGGATGAGGATGCCCGCACAGACAACCACGACCGCGGTCATCGCGAGCGCGGGAACAACCCGCCAGTAGATCCAGTAGCCGACTCCCAGGATCGCGCTCCAGACGAGCACGGAGCCGAGCAGGGCACACAGGATCCCGGTGGGCACCTCCCAGGCTGCGTCGGCCGACTCGATGGGCTCCCCCTTTTCGGCCGCAGCGCGAACCACCACGCTCCAGCCGGGACCGCCGGGGCGCACCAGCCGGTAGAACTGGATCAGCTTGTCCGGATCGGTGGGCTTGGTGAGAAACGTCACGGCGACCCAGCAGACGGTGGTAATCGCGACGTTCGCGCACAGCACGGTCGAGTCGGCCAACGGGACGGCGTCGAGGCGGGGGTACACGATCGCAAAGAACAGCGTCACGGCCAGTGACACAACCATGGCAGTGATTTCGCCAGCGGCGTTGATCCGCCACCAGAACCAGCGCAGGATGTAGAGGAGCCCCGTGCCAGCGCCGAACAGGATCATGTACTGGAAGTTCTGAAACGCGTTCTGCAGGCCCAGGGCCAGCAGGCACGAACCGGCCATCAGCACCAGTATTGACAGCCGCCCGACGCGGACCAGCTCCCGCTGCGACGCCTCCGGCCGCACGAACCGCCGGTAGAAGTCGTTCACCACGTAGGACGATCCCCAATTGAGGTGCGTCGCGATGGTGGACATGTAGGCCGCGATGAGCGAGGCGACGATCAGTCCGAGCCATCCCGCCGGCAGACTCGTGAGCATGGCTGGATACGCCAGATCGTGCTTGACGATGCGAGGATCCATGTGGGGGAAGGCCGCCACCAGCGAGTCGATGTCGGGATAGACAATCAACGACGCCAGCCCCACCAGCAACCAGGGCCACGGCCGCAGCGCGTAGTGCATGATGTTGAAGGACAGTACCGCGTAAATGGAGTCCTTTTCGCTGCGGGCCGCCAACATGCGCTGCGCCACGTAGCCCCCCCCGCCCGGCTCGCTCCCCGGATACCACACGGCCCACCACTGTACGGCCAGCGGCACAATGAACACCGCCAGTGCATACTCGGTGTTCGAGAAGTCGGGCAGCATCGCGAGCCGGTCGCGCACGTTAGGATGTGCCAGCAGGTTCTCCAGGCCACCCACCTCGGGCAGCTGCACCACGTAGATGGCGGCATAGACCGCTCCCAGCATTGCGATCCCAAACTGGAAGAAGTCGGTGATCAGCACGCCTGTGAATCCGCCAAGCATGCTGTAGATCACCGTAATGGCCATGGAAATCAACAGTGTCTTGACGGGCGAGAACCCGAACATGACGCCCCCGATCTTGATCGCTGCCAGCGACACGGAAGCCATGATCAGGATGTTGAAGAGCACCCCCAGATAGATCGAACGGAATCCGCGCAGGAATCCGGCCAGCGCGCCGCTGTAACGGATCTCGTAGAACTCCAGGTCTGTCAGCACGCCCGATCGCCGCCACAGCTTCGCGTAAATGAACACGGTCGACATCCCCGTGAGGACGAATGCCCACCAGACCCAGTTCCCCGCAATGCCGTTGGTGCGCAGCATGTCGGTGATGCAGTTGGGCGTGTCCGTCGAGAATGTGGTGGCCACCAGCGACACGCCCAGCAGCCACCAGGGCATGCGTCTGCCGGACAGAAAGAACTCCGATACGCTGGACCCGGCGCGTCTGGCGACAGCCAGGCCGATTCCCAGCGAAATCGCAAAGTAGCTCACGATCAGCACCCAGTCTATCGCGTGCAAACGCATGGCGCCGGTTCCTCCTTCGTACACGATCACCGTGATTCGGATTCGTCGTCTGGCTGTGGATTCGCCGTCTGGTTATACCAGATTGTCACCTCCGTGTGAGTCGATGGTATCATGGGCCTGATCGGCGCCAGGTTACGCCAGGGCGGATCGACGATCGGAGCACTCTGCCTTTCGGGAGAACGACCATGAATCACCGCATCTCGCGACGCACGTTCGCCGGGGCCGCTGCTGCCCTGGGACTGCCGGTGCTCCACGAGGGGCCCGTTGTCTCCGCCACCGAATCCGGCGCGGGCCCCCCGGACGCCTGGGCGGCGCTGAGTGTCCGGCCCTACCAGCTGATGTGCGTCATCTGCCGGGTGGGCGCGGGCGGTACAGGCGACCTGGGTGATCCGCGGCTGACTGCCATCCTGGCGGCGGCGCGGCAGGACCCCAAGCGTCCCCTCTCGCTCCGCTGCAACGTCGACACCGTCTACCGCTACCAGAACCCCGGGCAGGCGGAGGACACGGACGAGGGAGAGCTGTTCAACGCGAAGCGCGATCTGGACATTCTCCAGCTTCTGGGGCTGGTGCCCGGTGACACCCGGCCGGCAATCGACCTGTTCGAACGGGTCCTGGCACAGATTCCGCAAGCCCGTGGCGTCTGCGGATATGACACGCTCACCTCCGACACGTGGCGTGGCTGCCCGCAGGCGGCAAGCGGCAACTACGAGCAGGGGCGCGCACTGGGCATCAATGCCCTGATCCCGCCCCGGGATGCCGCGGAAAAGGCGCAGTTCAAACGGACGTCGGCAGCCGCCATCTACCAGGCGCCGGCCTTGCGGATCCGCCCGCACCACCTGTTGTGCATGAGCTGTTTTCACGGCGGCCGGGACATGCTCGCTCCCATAGACGAAGACAATCTGTGCGAGGCGATTGAGGCGGTTCAGCAGCAGCCGGAGATCCCGATCACGCTGATCGCCGGCGTCTGCATGATCTGCCCGCCTTGCGGGAAGTATGACCCCGTCAGCAAGCTCTGCGTGGGCGGCCGCAGCATGGCCCTGCGGGATCAGAAGAAGGACCTCGACGTCCTCCAGAAGCTGGGGCTCGAATACGGCGACACGCTGCCCGCCCGGGAGCTGTTCCGGCTGCTTTACGAACGCATCGAGTCAACCCGTGAGATCTGCGGCTATGGCGACGGCGTGACACGCGCGCCGGAATGGAGCATCTGCGGCAGCGCCGAACAGGACGCTCCCTATCAGCAGGCGCGCGCCAAGCAGCTCGGTATCGACGTCGGGCCGGCGGCGCACCGGTCGGGCGCTGCCGACAGTGAAGACGCCGATCCCCGTTAGCGATTGAGTGCGGCCTGCGCCTGTTCGATCAGTTGAGCCAGGTGCGCGCGGGCCCCGCGCACGGCCACGGGATCCTGGCTGAAGTGCGTCAGGTCCGTGACGATGGCGTCATCGATCGCCAGCGCCTTGTCGGCCTCCGCCAGGAGTGCTGCGTGCCGCGCAGAGTCTGCTTTCCTGAGCTGCTCGACAGCGTCGCGCAGGAGCCACAAATACTCGTAGTCCTCCAGTCCGTCGCGGAGATTCTCCAGGCGGACGGAGGAAAGCGGCTTGCCGTCCGGACCCGGATAGATCAGTTGCCCGTCGCCGTTGTGCGGCGCACCAGCGTCATTGCGCCAGGTGGCGGCCTTCCACGGCGATGCGGGCCAACGCGGATCGACGTCCAGATTGTCGCGCCACACGTTCAGCCCCCAATACAGGAAGCCGGTCACCTGGAACTTCCAGTTCTGCCAGAGCAGCAGGCGGTGGTCGACGGCCGGCCACTCAATCATCAGATTCGCGAACGGCGGCCCCGGTCCGCAGCAGACATACCACCACACGTCGTCCCCTTTCGCCTGCTGCGCCTGGAACTCGTCCGGCTTGTAGCGCGCCGTATTCGGAGCCCAGACGTCGAGCACGTCATCGAGATCCGGGATGGGGTTGTCTTTGTAGAACGTCTGCATGAGCCGCAGATCGGGCATGGCTGCCTTCAGTTCGCCGTAGAGCTCCAGCGCGAAGGGAAACTGTTCCTGGCCAATCTCATCGTGGCAGTAAACGTAGGTACGGTCGAGCCAGCCCCGCGTCTTGACCCGATCGTACAGCGACTTGAGCCGAGCCACGACTGCCGCATTGTGGCGCCGCCGTTCCTCCGGTTCGCCCTGTTGGAAGCCGGCGCCACCCAGGCAGAAGCTCGCACCGCCACGGTCCAGTTGGCGCGCCGCCAACCGCTCCAGATCCCGGTCGAACTCCGGCCAGCCGCTCAGCAGCGCGCAGATGCGGTACTCCATGCAGAAGTCCGTCCACTCCTCGTACATCTCCAGCGGCACCTGCGGCAGCTGGTAGAATTTCTGCAGCGGCTCAACATACAGCGGGAAGCAGGTCTCCACGTGCTGCGTCGTGGGCACCACAAAGTCCCACACACGTACCTCCAGCATCACCGACTGGTGCGGCGCATTGGCCGGCCGCACGGTGATCGGGCCACGATAGAGTCCCGCGGGTGTGTCGGCGGGCACATGCACGTTGATCCACACCGGCTGCCATTGGCCCGCCGGCACGTCGAACGCTGCGGCGGGCAGCAGCGGGTCGGGCCACCAGCCCACCTTGACCGTCGGGTAGTTGGGCTTTTCCGTCTCCACATAACCGACCGGATTCCAGGTCACGTGGGTGCCCGCAAGTGTCGCCCCGCCGTCACTCACCAGGTCACTCACCTCCAGCGTCACGCCGTGCAGATCCTCTGCACCCTGGGGGGCGACAACCAGCTGGATCCCCTCAACTTCGTTCTTCGCCGCTGCGACGCTGAGCGTTGCGACCGGCGAGAACGCCTGCGACTCGTCGCGGAAGACCTTGGACATCGTGTCCGCACTGCCCAACAGATACCGCTCACCCGCCTGCCCCAGCCGGCCCACAGCCAGACAGGCAAGCAAGACGACCAGGGCACCCCGTACGGAACGTCGCAGGAAAGTCATGACTTCGTCACCCCCGAACAGCAGGTACGGATCGGCAGTAGTCTCCCAGGTCTTTCAAGCTGTCAGTGATGGCATGACAGCTTGTTGGTTTCCATGGGCAACGCGGTGAATAATGTGTTACGGGACTTGGGGTTGGTGTAATTACTCAAGGGTGTAACACAATGTTGTTCGATAAGGTGATGGATCGGTTTGTGCAGCAAAGCGCTGTCAGTGTCATGTTTCGTGGCACACTGGAGAATGTGGTCACGGCGGAGTTATTGGACGAGATCTTCGCCAACACGGCCCAACGTCAGCATCCGAGCGAGTTGCTGTTTTCCTCGCTTGTGGACTTGTTAGCGTTGGTCGCCACAGGGACGCGCAGGTCTGTCAATGAAGCCTACCGGGCCGCGAAAGAGCAGTTCACGGTGTCGGTGACCGCAGTCTACGACAAACTCAATGGCGTCGAAACGGAAGTGTCCCGGCAGCTAGTGGGTCAGACGGCGCTGCGGATGGGGGAAGTCGTCCAACGGCTGGCACCCCGTCATCGCGTGCTGGTGCGAGGGTACCGGACGAAAATCATCGACGGGAACCATCTGGCCGCCACGGAACACCGCATCGCGGAGTTGCGGACTATCGGCAGCGGCCCCTTGCCGGGGTTGGCCCTCGTGGTGCTGGAACCCGATCGGATGCTCATGTCCGATGTGTTTCCCTGCGCGGATGGGCACGCCCAGGAGCGCAGCCTGCTGCCTCAAGTCCTGGCCACTGTGGAGGCGAAGGACCTGTGGATCGCCGATCGTAACTTCTGCACCACGGGTTTCCTGTGTGGGTTGGTCAAGCGAGGGGCTGCGTTCGCCATCCGCCAGCATGCTCTGTTGCCCTACGAACTGTTGGGCACGCGTCGCAAGATCGGCCGCAGCCCGAGGGGGATGCTCTACGAGCAGAAAATTCGTTTGACGGACGAGGACGGTCAGCCGCTGGTCGTGCGTCGCATCACGATCGAGTTAGACGAGCCCACCCGTGACGGGGAAACGGAAGTCCATGTTGTGACCAACCTGCCCGCGCGCGTTGCCAACGCCCACAGCATCGCGGACCTGTATCTCCGCCGCTGGACGGTGGAAAAGGCCTTCAACGAGTTGGATCAAGCCCTGAATGGCGAGATCAAGACCTTGGGCTATCCGGGGGCCGCGTTGTTGAGTTTCTGTGTGGCCGTGTTGACCTACAATGTGATCAGTGTCGTGAAGAGTGCATTGGCTGCGGTCCATAAGACAGAAGCGAAACGGGAGAGCATGTCCGGCTATTACTTGGCAGGAGAAATGGCTGCCACTTACCACGGCATGATGATCGCTGTTCCGCCTGCGGAATGGACCAAGCACTTTGCCTTACTGACTCCGGTTGCGTTGGCCCACCTGCTGAAGACCTTGGCCGCCAACGTCCGTCCGGAGCGATTCCGCAAGAACGTCCGGGGCCCCAAGAAACCTCGCCCGAAGCGCAGCAGTCCTAGACGACATCCGCACGTCTCCACAGCGCGAATCCTCGAACAACGTAAATCCCCGAAAACCAAGAAAGTGACAGCTTGAAAGACCTGCAGTAGTCTCCTCAATCCGTGAACGTACCCATCCCGGCAGCTGGCGTCAATCGGACGAAAGCGTGCAGCGTTCGCTGGGCAATGAGAACCGCGCGTCTGACCTGCCTGATCTCGCAGGGCACGTGTCGCGCCGCGCGCGATACGTCAGCCAAGTGCAGCGATCAGGTCATCCAGATCGAAGACAAAGCCCCAGGCCAGAGCCACGCGCCACAGAGCCAGTTCCTTTGCCCACTGCTGCCGCGCACTGTCGCGATTCTCCACGGCCGTCGTAGCCTGGCGGATGGCCGAGCACATCACGCCGTGCTGGCTCATCTCCAGCATGCCACCGGGGGACATCAGCAGGCACCAGTTGATGGCAAACCCGAAGTACAGCAGGTGGTTGATGCCGTGCTGTTTGCAGAGCGCCAGGAGCTGGTGCCCGTTTTCAGCCACCCCTTCGTCACCGACCGGCCGCGCGTCGGCCGGAAAGTCCAGCTTGGCAAAACCGCGTTGCACGTCGGCGGCATTATGGGGGCCGACAAAGACGCGTTCGCGGCGCAGCGCGTGCAGCTTCTCCAGGCTGGCATCGGCCGGGACGATCTCGGGCGCTGGGGGGGGCGGCCCGGCCAGTTCCACAGCGCGGCGGTAGCCGGGCAGCGTCTGGTAGTAGTTGCCGCCTCCCACGACGTGAAACAGTGTTGCCCCGGCGCTGCGCACGGAGGCCAGCAGCCGCGGATAGACCGTGCGGCAGATCTCCTGGGCGCGCGGGATGTACTCGACGGCGCGGTACCAGCCCGGATACATCTCCCGCGTGCCCGACTCCCAGGCGTGCATGGAGACCAGCGCGGTGTGGGCCAGATCGAGTTCGATCTCGGCGCGCTGCCAACCGCCATAGCCTTCCGCCGGGACATCGCGGCTGTGGTCCGCATCGAACTGCTGGTACAGATTCGCCGCGCACCGCACGACTCGGCCCGGCCCATCCGGCCGCTCCGCCGCAGCTGACCCGCACGCCAGCGCGCTCGACGCCAGCGCGCCGGCTGCGGCCTGGCTCAGAAATCTCCTCCGACTCCCCTGCATCGCACACATGTCACGCGTCTCCTCATCGTCTGGTGTTCGCGGCGTGAAGGCCGGGCATGACGCCCCGCGGCAGCAACACAGATTGCCTCCCTCTCACTCGCTCGCACACGACCGCAGGGCGGCCAGGCGCAGTTCCGGAAGCGGCTCGCCACACCGGTAGCGGTGTATCAGGTCCTGCAGCGCCTCGTCTCGGCCACGCTCACGCAGCGCGGCCAGCAGCCGGTAGTCTTCCCAGCCGTCACGCATTTCCTCGTAGATTGGCATGATGATCGGCCCGGCAGGACCGGGAAACACCATCTGGTAGCTGTAGCCCAACTCGGTCCAGGTGCGAATGTCCCAGGGATTGCCGCGCGGCGAGAAGTAGCAGTAGTAGCCCCAGCCGTTGAAACCGAGATCGAACGCCTTCCAGGCCATCGCGCGGCCTCCGCGCGCGGCAGGGTGGATGTAAAAGGCGCGCACGAAGCGCGGTTTGGCCCACAGCTCGCGCGTCGCAAGGTTGTCTCCCACCAGCGTCGTGATCGGCACCGAGACATCGATCACCTCGTTGTACCAGGGTGCCAGGTGCTGGACGATGACTTCGTCGGGAGCGTGCCCCGGGCGCCAGAAGAGCGGATTCATGTAGATGCGGACGTGCGGGTCGGTGCGGCGGAGGATGCGGGCCAGCGCCGCGAAGATCGCCACGTTACTCTCCTGCGGCTCGTCCCAGAGTTCCACCCACCAATCGTCGTACTGCAAGCCGAGCTGCTGCGCCCGCGCGACCAATTCCTGCAAGTGCGCCGCCAGACGCGATTCGTCCTCCGCCGTAAGCTGCCCGGGGTCAAGCTGGCCGCCATAGCCGCGGTGCACATAGCCGTCCGGGATCCCCATGACATGGTAATAGGTCCGCCCGGCGGACCCGAACAGCGACGCTTTGCTGCCGGGCGCCGGCAAGCCGCTGAAGACCGTCACGCCCAGCTCCCGGCTGGTGCGCACATCGTGCGCGAATCGGCTCTCCGTCTCGAAGGGGAACTGGGACGTGCTGTTGCCCCAGCTGTGTATCCACAGGTCCAGATCCGGCAGCGTGACATCCGCCACGTCCACCTCCAGCGGCGTGGCGATGCGCACGCCACTGTTGGTCACCGCGCCGATCGAACCGGTATACCGGCCGGGGGGCAGACCGGACGTGGTAGCGCGGAGCATGAAGACGGCCGAGCCGCCCGGCGGCAGCACGACGCGGGGGTAATCGCGAATTTCCAGGCCGTTGGCCAGGTAGCGCTCCATCAGGCTGCGGCCGAGCACCTCGCCCCGGTCGAAGAACGGCAGGACCGCAACGTCGCTCTCTCCAGGCGGGTCGGTGGGCATGTCACCCTCGATCATCAGCCGCAGGCGCTGCTCGTCCGTCAGCGGCCGCTGCGGAGCGGCGGCGGGCAACGCGCCACCGACGAGGAGCCGGGCCTGCACGCGGGCATCGGGCTCCTCGGATCCGGCCGCGCACAACCGGACATCGTCGATCGTCAACGTCAGTGGGTCTGTGGCGGAAACGTTGGTCAACGTGAGAAAGCGGCTTTCCGTTTCGTTGCGGGCAAGGAACAGGTGGACGTGCGGGTTGATGGCTTCCGCGTCGGGCAGAATCGGTTCGGCCGGACTGGCGTGCTCCGCCTCAGCCCAGACTGCCGGTGCCGTGGCACGCTGGCCGAGTGACGACTGCCACTGGGAAAAACGGTCCCGCGGGAACGCCGTGGCCGCCATCCCTGGAACCGAGCAGAGCGTACCGGGGGGCAGATCTCGGCGATACGTGGGGGCGATGTTTTCGGGGTAGCGCTGCGACACCTCGGCCGTGCCCCACACAAGTATCTCGTCCAACCAGGTGGTCTCCGCGGAGCCGACCGATACGCGCAAGAATCGGCCGGCGGGATTGCCGGCGAGCCGGGCCCGGTTCAGCGGCGTGCCGGGTGCCTGATCCAGCGGCTGGTCTAACACCGTTACCCAAGGGTCGTTCTCCGTCTGGCGCACGTCGATCTTCAACGAGATGTCTGGCGTGCGTGTACAGATCGCGTCCACTTCCGTGAAACAACAGGGCCGCTTGAAATCGAAGACCGCCTTTAACAGCTGACCGGGACTCTGCCCCACCGGTACCCACCAGTTGCCTCCGATCGTGCCGTCGAGCAGGCGGCGGCCGAACAGGGACGCATCGTCTCGGTATCTGTCTGGCGGATTGTCCGGGCCCGATTCGTAGGTATAGCTGACGCCGGTCAGCACGACGTCGCCCCAATAGCCGACATTGTCGCTGAGCAGTTTTCCCGCGGGAGGCCCCTCGGCATCGTGCTGGCCGGTCGACCAGATGATCGCCTCGCGTCTGGCCGGCATGGCCGCGTGCTGGCTCATCACTCTCTGCAGCTCCGCCTTCTGCGGATTGTTGTCGAGATAATCGGCTTCCCAGTAGAGAATCTGTTTGGCGCCGAGCTTGCGTGCGGTTTCCAGGCTGGCGTGGAATTCTTCTGCCGTGCCGGGCACCCAGGCATAGAGCCAGATGTCGACCGTGCCACCGGTGAGCTGCCTCAGATGCTCGTACGCCAGCTCCGCTGTGCCACCACTGTTGGGCGCGTAGTAACCGGCCGGCACCGCCGCGTCCATCAGCTTCTCGTTGGCCCAAGTCTCCACATCGAGCAGCAGCCCCTGCAGATTGTCTGCGTAGCGGGGATTATCGCCGCGGTAGCTCCACGGATGCTGCACCATCACCGCGACAGGCAGTCGAGGGCTCTGTGCATCGGCCAACTTCCGCACGGACCGCATGAACTGTGTCTGCGGCTCCGCGCGGAACTTCACCCAGCGCATGTCGTCGTTGGGAAGACTGTGCGGGTCGATGCCGTATTGCGCCTTGAATCCTTCGACCAGGATGGGCTCATACCCGTAGTCCGCCACGCCGCCGGCATCGACCTGCGGGTCCCGAACGTCCCCGGTCCGAATCCAGTCCAGGAAGATGCCGTCCACACGATAGTTGTCGAGGACCTCTTGAATGATCGCGAGCTTGTACTGGCGCACCTCCGGATAGGCAAAGCTCAGTTGGCTCCGGTACTCGCTGCCGTCCCGCCGCCTCCACCGTTGCTCGGGGTGGGCAAGTGTGTACCGGCTGGGCCAGCCCCACGCATGGTCATCTTCGTTGATGCTGAACCAGGCGTGGATCTCCAGCCCGATCTCGTGCCCGTAACGCACAGCTTCCGCCAGCGAGTCGACAGTGCCGTAATGGAAACGTTCCCGCATTTTCTGCAGGATCGCCTCATTCCTCTGCGCGCCGACCTTGCCTACGTCCTCCGGCTTCGGATCAAAGTAATTGTCGCCGTGCGGAGGCCCCATCGGGTCCATCAGTCGGCTGGGATAGAGCGAGCGGCCGGAATCGAGGCATCGCCAGTAGATCCGGGACCAGCCGGCCGCCTTGCACATGTCGAGCATGTGCCGCACACCGGCAAGTCCGTCGTCGAGCCCCGGCACATTGTCCTTAAGCACCCAGTCGGAATGTGTCAGGGGCGCGCTGAGGATCAGCGCGTCGGGCGTCGGCAGGTCAGCCGCCGCGGCACGCGCGCTGATCACGCACAGCAACAGCAGCACCCCGGCAACATATCGAGTGGTCGGTCGATCGTTCATCGTAGGCGTCTTCCTGTCACCAGATCCAATATCCAATACATTCACCGCACTCCGGCAGATCCCGGGCGGCGCTGTTCGCCACTGGCCACCGGATGGTCACCTGAGAGCACAGCCACGATAATGGAAGCGCATCGCGAGACCGTCGCGGGCGCACCGCGCTGGCAGGTGGTCCCTGACCACTGATAGCACAAATCAACACGCCGGAGAAGAACTGGGGGGGCACATGGAAGATCCACGCGTACGTTTTGCGGCTGAGCGGACCCTGCTCGCATGGATGCGGACCGGCCTGGCGTTGATGGGATTCGGCTTTGTCGTGGCTCGTTTCGGCCTGTTCTTGCGGGAGCTCGTCCTGGCGGGGCACGCGGCAGCTGCCCCGACATCCACAGGCTGGTCCCTGTGGATTGGCATCGGCCTGATCGCCCTGGGTGTGTTTGTGAGCCTGGCGGCGTCGGTCGAGTACTACCGTTTCCTGCGGCGGCTCAAGCAGGGACAGCCGGGCACCCCGCGCACCGTCATGCTGGCCGTGGTCGTCTCGTTCATTCTGGCCCTGCTGGGAATTGTGATGGTGGTTTACGTGGTGGTCGCAGGCTCCTAGTGGCATGGCATGCCCGGTGTCACTGCGGCACGTACCAGAACGATCGCCAGTACGCCTGATCCAGTTCGAACGGATCAACCGAGGCGCTGAAATCGTGGTCGACTGGGAGGACGCCGTAGCGGATCATCTCGCGCACGTAGTCCCGGCGCGGCACGAACCGGACCGGGCAGTCCGGGCCGTTGTTGGGGCTCGGATTGACCATGCAAAAACGGTTGTTCTCTTCCAGGATGTGCCGCCGGCCGCGGGCGATCGCCGCGACGATGGCCTGGTAGTCAGGATCGGCTTTGTCCCGGAACACCGCTTCGCCGGACTTCGCCTGACAGACGCCGAGCCCGCCAGCCTGTCTGGCCAGCGGTGCACGCGCGGCTTTCGACAGCTCCGGATACGACAGGTTGAAGATCACGTGCCGGTTGAACCGGCCACCGTCTTCGGACATGGTGTGGGCTACGTACCGGTTCTTCTGGTGTTCGTCCGGCGGGTAGTACTGGGCATAGAAGTGTGCGGGGAGCGCGTACGTGCCGATCTTCTTTTCGTCGTCGGTCGGCGCGTGGCATCGGTCACAGCGGCGGTTCATGACCTCCACCATGGCCTGTGTCTCCGGCCAGTCCTTGTCGTTCTGTACGTTGACGTTCTGCAGGTAGTAGCCGATCGTACCGTGGCTGTTGACTGCGTAGGTGCCGGCATAGTTCGCGCCGGCGTCGAGCCAGTGGCGAATGATGGTCCGTTCACTTTCCGGCAGATCGACACCTGCATGCCCGGACTCGATGAGTTTGAGCAGGCGGCTGGACCCGGTGCCGATTTCGTAGGGGGCAAAATTGCTCTTGCTGTGCTCAGCGTACGGCAAGACGACCCGGTTGTCGCCGAACAGATCCCGCCACGACATCTGGATGTAGCCGATCGGATAGAGCGGGCCCCAATGCCCCGAGATATTGAAGCCCCCTTCTTCCCGGTCGTGGTTGTGGCATTCCAGGCAGTGCTTGTCCAGAATCGGCTGCACGTCCCGCAGGTAGTCGAAGATCTCCGGTACGCCCCGAACCGGCGCGGGATCCACGGGCGCATTGCGCGTGACGCGCAGCAGCGCATCGCGCACGTCCGCGGCGGGCGTCTCGGTGCGCGGTTCGTGGCAGCCGATACACGTCGTGCGTTCGCCCGGCATGACCGACGTGAACGAGTGCATGCGTTTCACACAATGCCCGTTTCCATCCATGGCAAGGAACAGGAAGCTGCGCAGCGGCGGCAGTTTGAAATAGGCGCTGCCATCTGCAGACACCGGAACTGAGCCCACCAGCCGTTCCACCGAGAAGGTGCCGCCGGCGGACATCTCGGACATGGCGCCGGAGTAGTTGATGGGCTTCGGCAACACTTCGTAGATGAGCAGATTCTTGATCGTGCCCGGCGCCACGTCCCGCATCTTGCGGCCGGCGTAGACGTTGACCAGCGCCAGGGTCCCGTGCTCCGCCGTCGCATCCGTCTGGTCAGGAATGACGGGCTCACGGACGCGCGCCAACACCGGCCGCGGTTCGCCAATCCAGTAGCCGGCTTGGACCAGCTCGGCTGGCAGGCGATACAGCACTTCCGTCTCCCCCTGGCCATTGACCATCTCAATCGCCGTCTTGTTGGCGGCCAGGAATCGATCCTCGCTCAGCGCCCATGGATCGCAGTGGACGTTGTCCTTGCTGATGTACTGGACGCCGCGCGGATCGTCCGGCCCCAGACGCGGATCGATGAGCGCAATCTTCCCATAGTGCTCTCGCATGCCGTGCCCCGGCGACCAGGTGACGACCAGCTTGGAGCTGTGCGGCACCGGTTTGGGGGCCAGGATGACGCCGTGATTGAGCTGGTTGCCGTAGAGCACCATATGGCGCGTGCCGTCGGGATTCATCACCCACAGGTGGTGATAGCCCATGTGGTAGCGGTCAACATACTCCCAGCGCATGTAGGCGACCTGGCCGTTGGCGAGCGGCCACGGCGTGTTGTCCTGTTCAACGTTGGTCGATACAGGTCGAATGTTGTTGCCATTGGCGTCGCATTTGTAGAGCGTCGCTACCTGCGTGAGCCAACACTGCACGTAACGATTGGCACGGGTCGAGCAGAATACGATTTGGCCGTCGGACAGATACGTCGGCTCAAAATCGTCCCAGCCCGGCGGCGAGAACACCTGGTGGTCCTCCATGCCGGGTACCACGTCTTCGCCCACACCAGTCAGCTGCCGCAAGCCGGTGCCATCCAGGTTGATTTCGTACAGGCTGTAGTGGCGTTTCCCGCGTGGCAGGTAGGCAAAGATGACTTTCCGGGCATCATAATGGATCTGCGGGTCGCGAATATTCCCCTCGGGATCGTCCAGAATCGTCCGCACTTGCCCGGTCTTCACATTGTAGATGCACAGCTGGCCACCGGAGTTCATGGGGAAGGTGGGCTGGCACTGGTCAGTCGCATAGTAGGCGATATTGCCGTACCAGTGGGCGTCAATGCTCGGTTTCCGGACCGCAAACAGGATCTCTTCCGGCATGCCCGCGCGGAGGAATGCGTCGAGCATCGAGGGTTTCGCGGCGGGAATATCCTGGCTCCGCAACGGGCTGCCGGGCACACCGATCACTGCCAGGCAGAGGATGAACGCCTTGTTAGCATGCACGATGTGATCTCCGGTTCAGAGCATTCACAGTTGACTTTGCGCCGGACACGTCCAGATCGATCTTACGCTGCCGGCGCGGTGGACAGCAACCTCATTCGCGAGGCGTGACACGGCGCGGCCCACATATCTCGGGACCGCAGGCCACTCGCTGCTACGGGCCCTGGATCGCACGGCCCCGTGATTCGCAGCGTGCGCCGTTCGCTTCCTGCAGACACGGACGGTACACTGTACCTGGCCCAGGCAGCACACGAGGAAGAAGGAAGGAGCGTCTATCATGCGGAACCCGAACCGTGTCGCGTCTCGCCCGGCAGCCGCTGTGGCAACCATGGCCCTGGCCTGCCTCTGGCCCGGTCACAGTCTGCGCGCCGAGACACCGGACTCCTACCGGACGCGGTGGCGCGATCCGGCCGTCGTCCAGCGCATCGAGCGCAATATTGAGGCACACCGCAAGGGTGACGCGACCATCACCGTCGTCGACGCGAACAACAGGCCGGTAGCGGGGGCGGAGGTGGCCTTGCAGCAGACCACGCACGCGTTTCTGTTCGGCTGCAACGCCTTCGTACTGGGCCAACTCGAACCTGCGGAAGTCGAGCGGCGGTACGAAGAGGCCTTCGCGCACCTGTTCAACTTCGCCACCGTGCCGTTCTACTGGGCCGGCACGGAGCCGACGCCTGGCGAACTGCGGTATGCGGAGCCGGCACAGGACATCTGGCGCCGGCCGCCCCCCGATCGATTCATGCCGTGGGCCGCCAGGTACGGGATCACGCTCAAGGGCCATCCGCTGCTCTGGCACGCCCACAATCCGCCGTGGCTGCCGCAGGACCCGGACGCGCTGCGGCAGCTCTACCAGAAACGGTTCGAGGAAATTGCCGCGCGCTATGCGGACCGGATCGGGATCTGGGATGTCGTCAACGAGTCGCTGGTGTGCCCGCAGAGCTATCCGCTGTTCACGCCGGATCGCAGCTACGTGCGGTGGGCGTTCCAGCAAGTGGCTCCCTTGTTCCCCGATCACACAACTCTGATGATCAACGAGGTGGCGGACTTCAACTTCCCCCCCGCGTCGGAGCGGTATTTCACCCAGATCCAGCAACTGGTGGCGGCAGGGGCTCCGATCCGGGGCATCGGGTTCCAGTACCACTACTTCCGCCGCGAGGCCCTTGACTCGCATCTCGCCAACCCGAGCTGTGATCCGGGCACGCTGCTCGACGTGTACGAACAGTTCGCGTCATTCCACGTGCCGCTGTACATCACCGAGATCACGATCCCGTCGGCCGGGGACGGCGGAGAACAGCTGCAGGCGGAGGTGGTGCGTGACCATTACCGGCTCTGGTTCAGTGCGCCGTCAATGGCGGGCATCACCTGGTGGAATCTCGGCGACGGCACAGCCATCCAAGGAGAGAACGAGGCGCAGGGCGGGCTGCTGGACGCCGACCTGAAACCGAAACCAGCCTACGCCGCGCTGGACCAACTGATCAACCAGGAGTGGAAGACGCGGCTGGCCACGCGGACTGACGAGCACGGTGCTCTGCACTTTCGTGGATTCTACGGCCGGTACACGGTCCAGGTCACAACCGAGGGCGAGACGGAGGAGTATACGATCGAGCTGGCCCGCGGCGGCCCCGCCACACACCAGCTGGTGTGGCAGATGCGCCCGCCGGCGCGCTGATCCGTGACCGGTGGGAGGCATGGCCGGTAACTGCAGAGCAGTGCGGAACCGCGGCATTGGCTGTGGCGGCCGGTCCGTTCACAGCGACCGGCCGACGAACTTGTCGAGATTCTCTGTCAGCTTGACGATCGTGTCCCAATCGCTGCCGACGATGTCTTGCGAGTGGGCCAGGTTGTTGCGCAGCAATTCCAGCTGAGTGACCGTCTGCTCGCCGCGACTGCGCGACACGAATCCAGCGCAGGTTCGCAACGCTTCGTTGCGCAGCACGATCTGCCCACGATCAGAAAACTGAAGGCAGTCCAGCAGATCGACATCCTGTTGGCGGCGACGGCGTTCCTCGAGCAGCGTCTGCGCCTTGTCCAGGCGGCCTTGCGACAGGTGCTGCTGCCAGGAACCGTCCGGATACGCCAGCTCGATCAGGCGGGTCAGGCCCATCTCAATGATCGTGATCATGCCGAAGAGCCACATCCGGACGGACGGCTTTTCGAGGTCGGTCCGGGTCACGATTCCTCCCACCTGTCCCAACACGTCGACGAAGAGCTGCGACCGATCCTTCAGCAGCGTGACGAGCTGGGGGAACCCGGCGGAATCCAGCACGATGTCTCCCTCGAGGAATTCGTGCAGCGCGTCACCGCAGTTGCCTGCATCAAGTTCCTCTTGCCGCACATAGCCGCAGATGACCCCCTCGTGCCGGACCCCGGCCACACGGTAGTTGCGCTGGATCATCACGGCCAGCGCTTGGCCGGCCGGCGTGGTGGCATCAAAGGAAGCCAACGGCTCCGCGATGTCGGCAGCCGAGAAACTCTCGTCGAACACCCGTCGAAGACGTTGCTGCGAGGCACTGTTCGTGGTCATGCACACCTTTCTCCTTGCTGTCCTTCGGCTGTCCTTTCCCGCACGTCGTGATCGTGAACACGCGATCCGGGACAGGATCGCGGTCAGCGCCGGCCTGGGGCTGCGTCAGATCCGCGCTCCCATTCCATATCCTACTTGGGCCGCGAGGCGTCCGACAGACTGATCGCCGGACGTGCCCCGCACGAAGATCCGGACTTTTCCTGGTGCACGTTCGACCTGGTTCGTGTATGTTGAGTGGACCGTGATCAACGGACTGACTGCAGGGTGACGACCTCCTCCGGGATCCGGCTTGAGGGAGAACGCTCCATGCGAATCGCGATCATTGGTGCGGGCATCAGCGGACTGTTCACGGCGCGCCTGCTATCGGCCGATCACGACGTGCACCTGTTTGAGGCCGAAGACTACGCGGGGGGACACACGAATACGGTTTCCTGCGAGGTGTGGGGCGAGCAGTTCGCGGTGGACACCGGCTTCATGGTCTTCAACGATCGCACGTATCCCAACTTCGTCCGCCTGTTGCAGCAACTGGGCGTGCCGGCGCGCAACAGCGACATGAGCTTCAGCGTGCGTTGCGATCGGACGGGACTGGAGTACCAGGGGAGCTCCCTCAACGGCCTGTTCGCGCAGCGCCGCAATCTGCTGCGGCCATCCTTCTACCGCATGCTGCTGGAGGTACTGCGTTTCAACCGCCAGGCGGTCGAATTGCTCGGCGGCGAGGACTATGACCTGGAGTTGGGCCAGTACCTGGACCGCGCCGGATACAGCCGGGAATTCATCGAGCACTACCTGATTCCCATGGGTGCCGCCATCTGGTCGGCTCCTCCGGAACGGTTCCGGTCGTTTCCGGCACGTTCATTATCGGCTTCTTCCACAACCACGGGCTTCTGACCGTCCGGAATCATCCGCAGTGGAAGACGGTTCAGGGGGGCGCCCGGGAGTACGTGAAGGCGCTCACCCGACCGTTTGCGGACCGGATCCGGTTGAACTGCCCGGTCGTCTCAGTGCGGCGTGAACCGGAGCGGGTGGCGGTGACGGCGCAGGCGGGCGGGCCGGAGTATTTCGATGCGGTCGTCCTGGCAGCGCACGCGGACCAGTCGCTGGCCATGCTGGCGGATGCGACCCCTGCGGAGCGTGAGATCCTGGGGGCGATTGGCTACCAGCGGAACGAGACGGTGCTGCACGTGGACTCGTCGCAGCTGCCGAAATCGCGCCGCGCGTGGGCTTCGTGGAACTACCGGATACCGCGCGAGCGTGAACAGCCGGTCGTGCTGACCTACAACCTCAACCGGCTGCAGGGGCACGTGTCTCCTGAGCCGATCTGTGTGACGCTCAACGGCACCCCCTGGCTCGCGCCGCACCGCATCCTGCAGCGGATCGAGTACCAGCATCCGGTATACAGTCGCGAAGCGCTCGCAGCTCAGCAGAGGTTTCACGAGATCAACGGCCGGAACCGCACCTATTACTGCGGCGCGTATTGGGGATACGGTTTTCACGAAGACGGCGTCAACAGCGCTCTGGCAGTAGGCCGGTCTTTGGACATACGGTGGGAATGATGCATAGCTGCCTGTACCAGGGAACCGTCCAGCATCGGCGGCTGAGCCCGGCCAAACACGTGTTCCGCTACAGGCTCTACCTGGCGTACCTGGACCTGGACGAATTGCCCACGCTGCTCAATGGCGGCCATGGTCTCGGTCAGCGCCGGCTGTCGCCAGCGTCGTTCCGCCGCGCCGATCACCAGGGGGACCCGCGCCGGCCGCTGGCCGAGACCGTGGCAGATCTCGTCCAGGAGCGGACGGGCCGGCGACCGGAGGGTCCGATCCGTTTGCTGACGCTGCTGCGCAACTGGAACTACTACTTCAACCCGCTCAGTTTGTACTACTGCTTCGATGGTCCCGGTCGGACGGTACAGACGGTGGTGGCCGAAGTGAGCAACACTCCGTGGCTGGAGCGGCATTGGTACGTGCTGGACAGCAGCCATCGTTTCGGCGCCCCGGGGCGGCTGCGATTCCATCATCCCAAGGACTTTCACGTCTCGCCGTTCATGGGGATGGAGATGCAGTATGCCTGGTATCTGAACGAGCCGGGGGCGCAGCTGAAGGTGGCAATCGTGAATTGTCGTGGTGCCCAGCGCGTGTTTGACGTCAGCATGGTGCTGCAGCGCCGCGAGTTGACACGTGGCTCGCTGGCCCGCACGCTGGTTCGCCATCCGTGGATGACCGGGCGTGTGGTCCAGGCGATTTACTGGCAGGCGTTTCTGCTCTGGTGGAAGAAATGTCCCTTCTACTCTCATCCGAAGCTGGAGCCGGGTCCGGAGGCACGGTGAACCGGACTGGTGATGTGTGCCCGCTGGCCGCGCCGCCCGCGGCGCACGCCCGTGCGCGAGACCGCCTGGCGCGGAGCCTGGTCTTGCGCCGTTTCAGGCAGCTCGAGCACGGCCATATCAAGCTGGAAGACGACGGCGTGCAGCAGGAGTTCGGCCGACCGGGCGGGGAAGCGTTGGCTGCCGAGATCAAAGTGCTCGACCCGCGCTGCTACCGGCACATCGTCCTGGGAGGCAGTCTGGGTGCCGCGGAGGCGTTCGTCCACGGGTATTGGACGTGCAGCGACCTGGTCAGCCTGGTCCGGATCTTCTGCCGGAATGCGGCGTTGTCTTCCGGGCTGGAGGGTCGTCCCGCACGACTGCTCAGCCCCCTGGTCCGATTCGGCCACTGGCTGCGGCGCAACACCGCGTCGGGAAGCCGCCGCAATATCGCGGCCCACTACGATCTGGGCAACGAGTTCTTCGCCCTGTTCCTCGACTCGACCATGGCCTACTCCAGCGCGGTGTTCCCGCGGGCGGACAGCAGCCTTGAAGAGGCCTCGCAGGCCAAATTCGCCGGCATCTGCCGCCAGCTGGAACTCAAGCCGAGCGACCACGTGCTGGAGATCGGCACAGGTTGGGGCGGCTTTGCACTCTATGCCGCGCAGCACTGCGGATGCCGGATCACGACGACCACGATTTCCCGCAAACAATACACTTACGCGCAACAGCAGGTCGCTGCCGCCGGTCTGTCTGATCGCATCACGGTGCTCAACGACGACTACCGCACACTCACGGGCGTATATGACAAGCTGGTCTCGATCGAGATGATCGAGGCCGTGGGACATCAGTACTTCGACACCTATTTCCGGCTCTGTTCGCAACGTCTCAAACCGCAGGGATTGATGCTGCTGCAGGCAAACGTCATCCCGGACCAGCGTTTTGACCGCTACCGGCGCTCGGTGGACTTCATCCAGCGTTACATCTTCCCCGGCGGCTGCCTGCCGTCGGTGGGCGCCATCTGCCGTTCGCTGGGCCGAGTGACAGACCTGCGTCTGGTGCACCTGGACGACATCACGCCGCATTATGCCGAGACACTCGCGCTGTGGCGGCAGCGGTTCCGGGCCAACCGCGATCAAGTGCGGAACCTGGGATTCTCTGAGGAGTTCCTCCGCACCTGGGAGTACTACTTCTGCTATTGCGAAGGGGGCTTCCGGGAGTGCGCGATCGGCGACGTGCAGATGCTGCTGGCCAAGCCGGCCTGCCGGCCGACTGCCCTCCGCTCCGCCCAGGTGACCGAGCCGTCCGGGGCGCACCGTCCGGGGACGACGATGGTGCAGGTCGATTGAACCTGCGCGGCGGGCCCGCAGCCATCGCGACCTGCCAGGCGGCCGCGCTACCGTTTCTCGAACAGATAGTGGGAGACCAACCACTCGTCTCCGCCCCCGTAGGCGAACAGTTCGGCACACGCCAGGAAGAACATCCGCCAGCGTGCGAAACGCCGGGCGGCCTCGACATCGCCCGGACCGGTGCCCAGCAGCGGCAGCAGTTCTGCCCGCGCCGCGTCACACCGGGCCAGCCAGGCCTCGAGCGTGCGCGCGTAGTGGAGGCCGGACAGCCGCCAGTGATCGGCCAGGACCATGTCGCGCTGGAAGTGCAGCAGCAGGTCGTCGGACGGCATGATGCCCCCCGTGAAGAAGTGCCGTCCCATCCAGTCCGACGGGCCGGACGTCTCAAACGCGTAGGCATACCGGGCGTGGCAAAAGATGTGGACCAGCAACTTCCCGCCCGGCCCGAGCCAGGCTGCGATCCGCTGCAGCAGCGTCTCGTAATTGCGCACGTGCTCGAACATCTCGACGGACAACACGCGATCGAAATGCCGCTCCGGACGGAAGTCCGCTATGTTGGCGGTCTGCACATCGACGTGGTGCAGGCCGCGTTCGCGGCACCGCGTCTGGATGAACTCGCGTTGGGTCCGCGAGTTGGAGATCGCCTGGACACGACAATGCGGATAGCGTTCGGCAATCCACAGGCAGAGGGAGCCCCAGCCGCACCCCAGTTCCAGGATCTCCATGCCGTCAACAATTCCTGCGCGCTGGCAGAACAGCGTCAGCATTGCGTCTTCCGCCTCCGGCAGCGTCAGGTCCGCGTGCGGCCAGTAACAGCAACTGTATTTCATCCGCGGGCCCAGCACCCGCGCGAAGAACGCGCTCGGCACTTCATAGTGCTGTGCATTGGCCGCTTCCGCAGCGACCGCTATCGGACCGCCGCACAGTTGGGCGAGGAACTGCCGCTTCGGTTCGCCCGGCGCAGCCAAATCCTGCCGCCGCGCGTGCGTCAGACGGGCGCGCAGCAGCCGGCGGATGCCCTTGCGGATCAGCCAGTCCGGCAACATGTCGCGCTCCGCAGCGTCCGTCAGATTCATCGTTCCTTGCCTCCTGCCTTCGGGAACCACGGCACGAAGACGCTCGTGGTGCGCTGGTATTCGCGATAGTCCTCACCGCGGCTGGCCAGCGCCTGCGCTTCCGTGGGAGGAATCCCGGTCACCTTGAGCAGGAAGTAGAGCATGGCCAGCGGTGCCGCGAGCGTGACCCACCAGCAGGCAGAGCCGGCGGCGAGCGCCACATAGGACCACCAGTGCAGCCACTCGAAGAAGTAGTTCGGATGCCGTGAATACCGCCACCAACCTTCGCGGCAGGTCTTGCCGCGGCTGTCCTGCCGCTGCTTGAATCGCGCCAGCTGCCGGTCGGCGAGCACCGTATTGCCGACGCCGATCAACCAGATCAGCACGCCCACCAGATCCCAAGGCGTCCAATGACCCACCGGATGATGGGCGACGACCAGCGCGGGCACCGAGAAGAACAAGACCGCCAGCGCCTGGTACTGGTAGAACAGGAACATCTGCCTCCCCGCTGCCGCACCCCACTTCTCGCGCAACGTCCGGTAACGCCCCTCCTCCGGCCGGCCAATCACGCGATCCCGTAACAGGTATGCGGCCAGCCGGAGCGACCAGACACCGACGAGCACAGCCAGCAGAAATCGGCGCGGCAGGTAACCGGTCGACGTGGCCGCGTAGAACACGCTCAGGAGCCCGATGCCGGCGGCCCAACCCGCGTCGACAATCCCGGCATTGCCCGTCCGTCGCTGGACAAACCAGAGCACGACCATCAGCGTGCAGGCAGCCAACAGACCCACCACCAGCTGCATTGCAATCGTGAACGCCATCGCCGTCGCGCTCCGTTCGGAAAAGTGCCTGCCAAACCGTGATGCCTGACGATAATGCCCGACGACATCGCCCGACTATCAGTCCAGACCGCAACGCCCGAACGTAGATAACGGGATCAGGACAGGATCAAGGCACGGCGATTGGACCGTTCGTCGTTTGTTCAGGCGTGCCGGCTGAAGATCGGATCGCTTGTACTGGCGATCTCTTCGGCGACCTTCCGTTCGCTGTCATTCAATGGCGTGAGCGCCCCGGCCTGCGCGAGGTCGAGCGCCATCTGGAACAGTTCCCAGTGGCCCGGGGTGATCATGGCGGTAACGGGCAGGTGCAGGGTGAAACGCAGTCCCAGCGCGACCTTGTCGACTGTGTCGAACGGCTCGTACCAGGCTTTCTGCCAGCGGCGGTCCGCGGCCTGGCTCTGCGCCGGCCATTTCCGGTGCGCCATGGCTTTAAGTGCCAGGATGCCGCGCCCCGCCTCCAGCGCCCGCTTGTGCAGGGCCGGCCCGAACTCCCCCTTGATCCACGTGGGAAACCCCAGCGGGAAGAGAACCGAATCGAAGTCAAAGCGCTCCAGGGCCAGCAACGCCGCCTCCTCATCGTGGGCCGAAAAACCGATGTAGCGGACCTTGCCCTCCTCCCGCCCTTTGACCACGGTCTCCATCGCGCCTCCCGGCGCAAACGCCTGCTCGACTTCCTCCACTGTCGTCAAGGCGTGCAGCTGGTAGAGATCGAAATGGTCTGTCTCCAGCGCCTTGAGGGATGTCTCCAATTCCTGGCGAGCGCCGGCGGCGTCCCGCTTGGCAGTCTTGCACGCCAGGAAGCACTTGTCGCGATGCGGCTTCAACGCGGGCCCCAGCCGATCCTGGGCATTCCCATAGCTGGGCGCCACGTCAAAGTAGTTCACGCCCCGCTCCACCGCCTTCGCGACAAATTCCGCAGACTCCTGCGGCGTCGCGTTCATCACCAGGATCCCCCCGAATCCGATGATGGAAAGCTGCTCCTGCGTACGGCCGTAGGTCCGCCGTTCCAGCGGCCCAGTGGGCGTCTGGCCGGCAGCCAGCTTCTCCTTGGCGACAAGATAGGCAGGGTCCAACACGGACAGCAGCCCGGCGGCGGTCGTGCTTCTGAGGAAATCGCGGCGTTTCATGGCTGTGCTCCTGCAAGGTTGATCGAACAGATCTGCACGCCGTATTCTATGCGCCCGGGGCGGTTCCGAGTAACCTGTGGAGGCCGCGCAGGGGGGGCCGGCCCGAGCGGCGATTCTGGACTTCGGCCTTCAGGGCCCAGACTGCTGACGATCGCTGCGCCCCCCTCTTGGGTGCCGCGAAAAAAAGGGGGGGCGGGCGCGAGCGCGGTGGAGCGCTGGTCCGCAGCAGATGGTGAACGACGAGCTGGTAATGGAGCGAATGAACTTCGATGCAGGATGCCGCAGGCTTTGACAACGCGAAGTACTTGCAGGAACAGACGAGTGCGATTCTGGATCGTGTGCAGCAGTTCGGCAACAAGCTGTACCTGGAGTTCGGGGGCAAGCTGATCTTCGATTATCACGCGGCCCGCGTACTGCCCGGCTACGATCCGAACGTCAAGATGCGGCTGCTGACCCAGTTGAAGGACAAGGCGGAGATCCTGCTGTGCATCCATGCGGGTGCGATTGAGCGCAAGAAGATGCGGGCCGATTTCGGCATCACCTACGATGCCGACGCGATGAAGCTGATCGACGACCTGCGGGATTGGGGCATTGATCTGCGGGCGGTCGTGATTACCCGGTTCGAGGACCAGCCCGGGGCCGTACAGTTCCGCAACAAACTGCTGCGGCGTGACATTTCGGTGTACACCCATCCACCGACCAAGGGCTACCCGGCCAACGTCGATCGCATTGTGAGTACTGAAGGTTACGGAGCCAACCCCTGCATCATCACGGAGAAACCGCTGGTGGTGGTGACCGGGCCGGGTCCGGGGAGTGGCAAGCTGGCGACGTGCCTCAGTCAGATCTACCACGACCACCGGCGTGGGATCCGCGCGGGATACGCCAAGTTCGAGACGTTCCCGATCTGGAACCTGCCGCTGCGTCATCCGGTCAACGTGGCCTACGAAGCCGCCACGGCCGACCTGGATGATGTGAACATGATCGACCCGTTCCACCTGGAGGCGTATGGTGCGACGGCGATCAACTACAACCGCGACATTGAAGCTTTTCCCGTGCTGCAGAAGATTTTCGAGCGGATTACGGGGGGGACAGCCGTCTACAATTCGCCGACCGACATGGGCGTCAACCGGGCCACGGCCGGGATTGTCAACGACGCCGTGATCCAGGACGCTGCGCGTGCCGAGGTCGTTCGCCGGTACTTCCGCTACGCTTCGGAGTTCGCGATGGGGCTGGTGGACGAACGGACCGTCCAGCGTGCTCAGCGGCTGCTGGAACTGCTGCGTCTGAGCCCCGAGGACCTGCCTGTGGTGGCACCGGCCCGGCAGGCGGCGGACGATGCGCAGCGCCACGGGAAAGGGCATGCCGGCGTCTACTGTGGAGCGGCCATCCGTCTGAAAGACGGCAGCATCGTGGTGGGCAAGAACTCCCCGCTCATGCACGCCGCCAGCAGTCTGGTCATCAACGCGGTCAAGCATCTGGCCCGGGTGCCGGATGAGATCCACCTGCTTGCGCCGAGCATTGTCGCTTCCGTGGCCAAGATGAAGAAGGAAATCCTCGGCCAGAAGGCGGTCAGCCTCGACCTGGAAGAGACCCTGATCGCGTTGGGCATCAGCGTCAGCGCGAATCCGACCGCACAGCTGTGCGTCGAGAAGCTCAAGGAGCTGCGCGGCTGCGACGTCCACATGACGCACATCCCCACGCCCGGCGACGAAGCCGGCCTGCGCCGCCTCGGCGTCCACCTCACCAGCGACGCCAACTTCGCCACCAAGAACCTGTTCGTTTCGTGAGGGGGGGTGGCCCCGCACATCGAGCGTCCCCCCGCAGCGCCGCCGGCGACACCATGTCGCCGAGCCTGTGTCGCCGTGCCTGTGTCACCATCGTCCCGCTGCCGTCACGTTTACTTCGGCTTGAGGAACAGCACCTCGCCGCGATCGATCCACCCCTTGCGCAGATCCATCCGAAACCAGCCGTCGCTGTTCTTGCGATTGAGGCGGACAGGCGAGTACGCGCCGAACTCCTTGAGATCGTACTGCGCCCAGGTCTTGCCCAGGTCCGGGGAGTAGATGATGCCCAGCTGATAGGGCGAGGCGGTGGCATAGTGGGCGGCCAGAATCACGCCGTCCTCAATGACCATGTTGGCACACTCGTACTCCGGATTGAACAGCAGCGTGTGGGCCTGGGGATTGGGGATATCTGCCGGGGCACAGCGGAACACGCCGCGATCAAACGGCCCTGCGGGGTCCAGCGCGTTGGCATCGGCGATCCAGTAGACCATGCCATCCACGAAGTTGATGCCGCCGCACTTGTAACGCGAGTTCGAATCGCTCGACACGATCACCTGCCACTGCCAGCGGTCCGCGGCCGGATCGTAGGTGCCCCGGAGCCAGTGGCATTCGTGCCCTTCCGGCTTGTCGATGTCGCCGGTGCAGGCATAGAAGGCGTTCTCGGCCGGGTTGTAGGCCACACAGTGGATGTGGCGACAGATGACCGGGTTGCGCGGGTCTCCGAGCAGCGTGCCGGTAGCTCCTCCACCTTCCGAGCCGTCGTCACGATAGTGCGGATTCTGTCCAAAGGCATAGGCGATCTTCACCGTCTGCCCATGGTCGGTCGAATAGTAGATGTTGACGGGAACCGCACCGCCCATGACATTGCAGTAGTTGCCCCACACCAGCATCTCCACCCCCTGGACGTCCCAGGAATTGACGCCACAGAGCGGGTGGTAGTACCAGCCGGGGTTGTCCGGATTCTTCGGTGTGTGGGGGAGGTAATCGCGCCCCTCCGCGTCCTGGACGGTAATCGCACGGCAGGTCTGCAAGTTGTCTGTGCTCAAGTACAGCTGAGCGCTGGTGCTGAACAGCACGTTCCCGTTCCCGAAAATGTGGCTGAACGTGATGTCGCGCGCGTCGGCAAACGGCATGCTGTAGGGCCACGTGCGGGCATTGTCTTCCGACAGCAGCACGGCGTCGTCGGTGAACCCGAACGCCTTGTTGTCCCGCTGCGTGTCGATGTAAGGCCCCCGGGGCTGCAGGCGATACCAGAAATGTTCGGTCGATGCAGCGTCTGGTTCGGCGGCGAGCGGTCCGTGGCCGAGACCGCGTGAGCCCAACGTCAGGACCCCGCACGCGGCAACGGCACCGGCACCCAGAAACTGGCGGCGTGTCATGGGATGGTATGGCGGCCTCATCATGTTCTACCTTTCATAGTCGGAGGAACGGCGCTAGTGCAGGATATCACGCGTCCGCACCGGCGACAACAAGCCCGCTCGGTCGATCGACCGCCTGCGTTGGCCGGCAGCAGGCTGCGCGCCGCGGCGAACGGGCCAGGCCCCCGGCGCCTCACCCCGGCGCCTCACACCAGCGTCTGAGCACCTGCTCCGCCGCGCTGGGTCAGATGCAGACGCGGCGGGAAGATAGTATAACAGTCAGGGCATGTCCGGCGGCCCCGCGGGAAGCCGCTGCCCGGCTCCTGCGAAAACGCGTGGTGCGGCAGTCCGATTGCGGAGGTTAACTCATGAGATGTTCCCTGGCTGTGTGCTCCGTGTTGTTGCTGACCCTTCTCGGCACGCTCGCCTTGACCCGCTCGGCCCCCGCCCAGTCGCCACAGACAGACGACTGGGTGCAGGTGACCGAGGATGACCGCGCGATCAACATCGCGACCGACAAACTGGAGGCGGTCATCCCGAAGAAAGAGCCCAAGCACTGGATGACCGGCATCGAGAAGGGCTCATTCCTGGACAAGGCGACCGGGTTTCGAGAGGTCGGAGACGGCCTGATGGTTGTCGACTGGCTGATGGAGCCCGGCAGCGACGCGGAGTATGCCGGCCAGATCGTTGCGCCGGACGGGCACGGGGTCGGCCGGTACACGTGGTATGAAAACGAGACGGATCCGGACCGGCGGCGCAATGCACTCATGGCGCACGGCAGCAGCCACCGCAAACGGATGGTCGAGGGACCGCAACTCTGTCACCGGATGAAGCCGGTGCAGCCGGAAGTGATTCGCGGCCAGGACTTCGTAGCGGTCGAGACGACGTACCAGTACGAGTATGCCGCGCCGGGGCGCAAGTCCGGCTCGCGCTGGACCCAGTTGATCGTGTTCCCCCGCGGCGAACGGTTCTTCGTGTTGATGGACAAGATCGACAGCGTGAATGACTCACCGGAGATGTTCCTGCGCAATGACACGCCCGGCTGTGTCCGGCACCAGCGGGGCGACACGTTCAGCGAGATGTACCTCAGCTACCTCGGCCCGCACGGGGCGCGCATTCCCGCCAGCGAGTTCTTCGAACCGTTTCCACCTGACGTGAAGTTCGGCTACCGGCGCGACACGCACCCCATCCCCGCTCACTTCATCCGCGCCTACCATCTGCGCGACAAGACCACCGGCGCGGACGGGCCCTGGCTGGCTGGCCTGACGCTGGAACCGTCTGTTGTGTACGAGGCCTGGTGCAGCCAGCGGCCGAGCGACATCATCGTGCTGATCGAGGAGATTCACGGCAAGCCGGTGCAGGCGGGCGATTCGTTCAGCGCTGCGCATATCGTCGGCTACTTCGACAGCATCGAGCAGATGCATGCGACATACGAACGGTACCAAGGCCATACGAAACTGATCGCCGACCCCAGCGGCTGGCGACTGGAGAAGTGAGGACGCCCCATGATTTCCTGGCGCTACCCTGCCCTGGGCCTGCCCCGATTCGCGCTGCTCGCCGCCATCCTGGCGGCCCCGGTGATGGACCGGCAGGCCGTGGCACAGCCGTCGGCAGACGCACCGCTCGGACAGGTGCTTGACAGCCTCTGCAGCGCAGTTGAACCGCGCGTGATCGCCTGGCGACGCGACATCCACCAGCACCCGGAGTTGTCCAATCGCGAGTTTCGCACCGCCCAGCTGGTGGCCGATCACCTGAAGCAGCTGGGCCTGGAGGTACGCACCGGAGTGGCTCACACCGGCGTGCTCGGCATCCTGCGCGGCGCGTCCGCCGACCGCGTGGTGGCGCTGCGGGCGGACATGGACGCCCTGCCCGTAACCGAACGGGTCGACCTCCCCTTCGCCTCCCAGGTCAGAGCTCAATATCGGGGTCAGGAGGTGGGCGTCATGCACGCCTGCGGGCATGACGCACATACGGCGATCCTGATGGGGGTCGCCGAAGTGCTCTCCCAAGTGTCCAATCGTCTGCCGGGCACCGTCAAGTTCATCTTCCAACCGGCCGAGGAAGGGGCGCCCGCAGGCGAGTCGGGTGGCGCCCCCCTGATGATTCGCGAAGGGGTGCTGGAGGATCCCCGCCCCGACGCGATCTTCGGCCTGCATGTCATGCCCTTTACGGCCGGCCGCTTCGGCTGTCGCCCTGGTCCACTCATGGCCGGCGTCGACTCCCTGCATATCGTGATTCGCGGCCGGCAGACGCATGGCGCCTTGCCGTGGCGCGGTGTCGACCCGATTGTCGTGGCCTCCCAAGTGGTGCTCGGTCTGCAAACCGTCATCAGCCGGCAGGTGGATCTGACCGCGGCACCGGCGGTCATTACGATTGGGAGCATACAGGGGGGAGTGCGCGAGAACATCATTCCGGACGAGGTGCAGCTGCGGGGCACAATCCGCATCCTCAGCCCCGACAGCCGCCAGGAGATCCACCAGCGGATCACACGCACCGCGGAGAAGATCGCCGAAAGCGCAGGGGGCACCGCTGAAGTGGCCATCGCCAGCGGGAATCCGGCCACCGTCAATGATCCCGAACTGACCCAACGCATGATCCCGGTGCTGCAGACGGTCTTTGGTCCGGAGGCCGTCACTACCGTGACGCCGCAGACCGTAGCGGAGGATTTTTCGTGCTACCAGCAGGTCGTCCCCGGCATGTTCTTCTATCTCGGCATCACCCCGGCAGATACTGACCCCGCCCAGGCCGCTCCCAACCACTCGCCGCATTTCTTCGTGGACGAAAGCGCCCTGGTGGCAGGTGTCAGAGCTCTCAGCCATCTGGCGCTGGCTCAGCTGGCCGGCCAATGAGGACCACATACCCGTGAAAGCTTACCAATTGACCGGCCTGCGTGAGATGGCGCTGCGGGATGTCCCCGATCCCCAGATCACACAACCCACCGATGTTCTGGTCCAGATCGGCGTGGTGGGGGTCTGTGGCTCCGACATCCACTACTACACCTCCGGGCGGATCGGATCGCAGGTGGTGAAGTACCCGTTCACCGTGGGGCACGAGTGCGCCGGGACCGTGCTGGAAATCGGCAGCGCCGTGACGCGGGTACGCGTCGGCGACCGCGTGGCAATCGACCCGGCCATGACGTGCGGTCAGTGCGACCAGTGCCAGTCGGGGCGGGAGAACACCTGCCGGGAACTCAGATTCCTCGGCTGCCCCGGCCAGGCCGAAGGGAGCCTGTCGGAATACGTGGTCATGCCGGAACACAGCTGCTTCCGGATCGCTGACGCCCTGAGCCTGGAGGACGCCACGCTGTCCGAGCCGCTGGCCATCGGCGTCTACGCCGTGGAGCAGTCCGGCCTGGCACGCGGCGCCCGGATCGGCATTCTGGGCATGGGCCCGATCGGCCACTCCGTGCTGCTCCCCGCCCTGCACGCCGGCTGCCGCGACTGCTACTGCACCGACTTGATCGACAGCCGCTGTGCGGCTGCCGCCCGCGCTGGAGCTGTCTGGGTGGGCAACCCGCAGCATCAGGATGTGGTGGCCGCCATCCGCGAACGCGTGCCGTCCGGCTTGGATCTCGTGTTCGAATGCTGCGGTCAACAGGAGGCACTCGATCAGGCTGTGGCATTGCTGCGGCCCGGCGGCACGCTGATGATCATCGGCATCCCCGAAACGGATCGCATCAGCTTCAGCCCCGATCAGATGCGGCGCAAGGAACTCACACTCGTAAACGTCCGCCGACAACGCAGCTGTGTGCAGAAAGCGCTCGACCTGATCGGTGCCCACCCGGCCGACGCCGCGCAGTGGATCACTCACCGCTATCCTTTCTCCGACACGCCCGCCGCCTTCGATCTCGTGGCCGGCTATCGTGACGGCGTCCTGAAAGCCGCGATCCATTTCGCGGAATGAAGACTGGAGAGGTGAAGGTATGGCAACACTGTATGCCGCGTTGATGCTGTGCTGCGGGGCCGTGCAAGGCGTAGACGGCGAGGCGACGGACCGGGAGCCGTTCTCGCAGGTGACGGTGGCGGCGCACAGCGACGGTGCTCATCATGGCCTGCCCTGCGTGGCGCTGCTGGCTGACGGGCGATTGCTGACCGTCTGGTCGCGTTTCGCACCCGGCTCGAGTGACTTCGCGGTGGTCGGTGCCTATTCGCCCGACAGCGGGCGTCGCTGGAGCCCGCCGGAGGTGCTGATCGACCACCCGGGCCTGCTCGATGCAGATGCGAACATCGTGGTGGTGGACCAGCGTGTCCTGGTGACCTGCACCACGGTGGATTTCTCGCACGGCATCCGCACGTCAGCAACATGGTGTGTGCGCAGTGAAGACTGCGGCCGGAGCTGGTCGGACCCCTACGAGATTCCGATGGGACACACCTACACGTGCGGCAAGTGCCAGCGCGCGATTCAGCTCAGGTCGGGCACCCTGCTCATGGGCTACTCGTGGGACGTGATCTGCGAGCAGGGCCAGGCTCACCAGTCGGAAGGCGAGATGGATCTGCGCGCGGGAGTGATGCGGTCGGTCGATGGCGGGCTGACCTGGACCGCAGGCGGCGACACGCACGCCACGTACGAGAAGATCGCGGGGGGAGCCGTGTCCGGCACGGATGAACCGGCGATTGTGGAGTGCGAAGACAACTCGGTCTATATGCTGATGCGGACTGGTTCCAGGTACTTGTACGAAGCACGCAGCACGGACGAAGGCATGACCTGGCAGGCTGTCCAGCCGAGTCCCCTGCTCGGAACCAACGCGCCCGCCTCACTGACACGGTTCGCACATCAAGGGGATGTGGGAGTACTGGTTGTGTGGGACAACGCCCAGGAACGGTTTCCGCTGTGCGCCGCCGTGTCGTTCGACGGATGCCGGAGCTGGTCTGCGCCACGCGATATCGGATTCCCGTACACGGGTGGGCAGGCTTCATACCCGTCGTGCGTCCAGGCGGCAGATGGCAGCCTGGTGGCTGTCTGGCAGCACGACGTTCCGGGCGGACGCGACATCCGCCTGGCGCGTTTCACCCCCGAGTGGGTAAACACAGAAGACAGGGTCGGGACGATCCAGATCGGAGACTGGCGGGCGGGTGCCGTATTCTGCTCAGATCTTCGTAACCAGGTGCCGGTCCGAAGCGTCTATTCAACAAACCCGTAGAAGCTGAGTGTCTCTGCGGCCCGAAGTTGGGAGGGATTTGCCATGATCGCGCGCTGTTGCCTTTGCCCCCTGGCGCTGGCCGGCCTTGTTATGGGAGTGCTGTTCATGACGACCACACCTGCCGTGGCGCAGGAGATCAAGGATGCCGAGGCTGCCACACACGGTTTCGAAGCCGCCTCGTACCAGGTGAAAGGGACCTATGAGTTCCCCGGCTTCAAGATCATTCAGTTCGAGTTGGGGGTGCTGAGCCACTACTCGTACATTCTGATCAGCGGCGCGGAGGCGCTGGTGATTGATCCCGGTCGCGACGTCGCCACGTACATCGAGACAGCGGCCCGGGAACAGGCCAAGATCGCAGGCGTTTATCTGACGCATTCGCATGCCGACTTCGTGGCGGGGCATATGGAGCTGGCCCAGCAGACGAAAATCTACATGAGTGCCAAGACCGGCGCGCAATTCCCGCACACACCGCTCCACGAAGGCGATACCCTGCAGGTCGGGGAGGCGGTGCTGAGGTTTCTGGAGACACCGGGGCACACGCCCGACAGTACGACCGCGTTAGTGGCCAGCGCCCAGCAGCCCGATCGGCCGCGGATGATGTTCACCGGTGACACGCTGTTCATCGGCAGCGTCGGCCGTCCGGACCTGTTGGGTGAAGGCATGGCCGCCTCGACTCTGGCCTCCATGATGTTCGACACCTGGACCAACAAGCTGTCCAAGTTGCCGGATGAGGTGATGATCTTTCCGGCGCACGGCGCAGGGTCGTTGTGTGGGGCGCACCTGAGTGACGAACCCACGTCGACACTGGGAGAGCAGCGGGTGGCCAATCCGTACTTGGCGCACGAGAGTCGCGGCGAGGTCATCGCGGCAGTGCTCGACAGCGGCCTTCAGCGCCTGATCATTTCGATAGACGGGTTGACGCAGGACGTGTACGAGGAGTACC
>DAISIS010000002.1:0-38810 GCA_036821925.1 Pirellulaceae bacterium | reverse complement strand
GGTGCAGCACGACTGGCGTGGCCAGGTACGACGTACTGTCGTCGAATTCGTCCACGTTGTCGAGCAGGTGCCCGGCGGCGTAGAAGATGTCGCGCAGCCCGTCGTTGTCGAGGTCGACCAGACCGCAGCCCCACGTCACCTGATTGAACGAACCCAGGCCGGCTCCCGTCCTTTGTGTCACATCCTCGAAACTGCTGCCCCCCTGATTCCGGAACAGGGTGGCCAGCTGCCGCTGGTATGAGGTGACGAACAAGTCCATCCAGCCGTCGTGGTCATAGTCCCCGCAATCCGACCCCATGCTGCCGTGTGCCAGCCCCTGCCCGCTGTACGCAGCGCCGGTCGCCACGCCCATCTCCTGGAAGACCCCCTGGCCGTCGTTCAGGAACACGAAGTTGCCCGGGCCTCCGTCGTTGCCGACAAACACGTCCATGACTCCATCCTGGTTGAAATCGCCACAGACAATTCCCATGCCCCAACCTGGATGTGCCGCGATCCCGGACTCCTCACTCACATCGGTGAACGTCTCGTCGCCGTTGTTCCGCAGCAACGTATTGGGATAGGGCGGATAGCGTTCGGGGCCGACATAGATCCGCCTGCCGCGGTACATGTGGACCATCGGCTGGTCGGGCGAGAATTTCAGGTAGTTGGCGACGAACAAGTCCAGGTCGCCGTCGTTCTCGATGTCCAGGAAACAGACTCCTGCCCCAGCCCGGACGGGATCGGCAACAGCCGTCCCGCTGCGGGCCGACACGTCGGTGAACGAACCGTCACCGTTGTTGCAGTACAGAACATTCTCGCCCAGGTTGCTGACGTACAGATCCGGGTAGCCGTCGTTGTTGTAGTCCCCGACGGTCGCCCCCAGCCCGTGGCGAGTGTCGCCTACTCCGGCCTCCTCGGTCACATCGGCGAACTGCCAGTCCCCGAGATTCCGGTACAGGCGATTGCGGGGCGGCTCGTCAAATGCGGTCCCCGGCAAGGCGCCTCCGTTGACGAAGTAGATGTCGATCAGCCCGTCCAGGTCGTAATCGAAGGTAGCCAGGCCAGACGCCACGGTTTCCACGATGAAGAGCCGGCCGCTGCTCCCGTCCGTATGCCGGAACGTGATCCCCGCATCCGCCGTCACATCGTGCAGCAGGATGGGGCCCGTTTCGGCTTCCGCCAGCTCGGTCTCGCTCAGATGCGGGGGCCCCGGGTCATCCGTCTGCTGGGGCGCGGTAGTCGCCTGCTGCGGGGCCGGCTCGGAATGCGATGGGGAGGCGGGCGGTGCAGCGGCCCGGGCCGGCTGCTCTACGGCGTCAACCTTGGCCGGCGTCCCGGCCGATTCGAGATCAGGCCGACGGCACGAGGTCGGCACCACCGCCAGAATGGTTGCCGCGGCGAGCAGCGCCGCAGTGGCGGGCGGCCAGCGTCTGGTCGATTCCCGGACAGGCTCCCACGGACAAACGGGCCTCTGTTGCCCCGGACACATACCCTGTTCCTCCCAACGCCCTATGTGTGGCGTGTGACCTCGGTCGGTGGAACAGGCGCTCTTGCACCGTGCACTATTCACTCCATCCCGACACGCGGCTAGCATAAGCGGGGACTCAGGTTCGGTCAAGAATCCGCGCTCCAGGAGAGAACCCGCCATGAAGACTTCCCTCGCCCGCCTCGGCACGCTGAGCGTCGTGGTCTCTTTTGTCTCGGCCACGCTGCCCGCCGCTACGGCCGAGTCACCGGTGCCCCTTCCCCAACTGCTGATCATCAACGGCAGCCCGCAGGCAGGAGAGGAAACTGAGCCGGGCCCGCTGTCCGGACAATCGCGAACTCTCTTCGCGGGACACGGCGCTGGTGCGATTCCGGAGGGGCAGGTCCTGACGCCGCCGGATGGGTTGGGGATTCCCCGCTACTATGCGAAGTTCATCAGCGCTGGGGGGTATCCGATCGTAGCCTCGGAACGGGTCAATGACTACGCGCTCAGGGAGGCCGCCTGGCTGGTCAACCAGATGCTCGCGCACCGCCCGGACGTGCGGGAGGCGCTGATCCGCAGCGGCTCGCGGCTGTGCCTGATCGGGCACGACGAGTTCACGACCGACCTGCCGGAATTCTCGATGCTCGAAGCGCCTCCCGAGTTCGCCGACGTACCGGCCACAGACTACTGGGATGCCCGGGCACGCGGCACCGGCGGCAGCGACACCGATCCCTGCTGCTCGTGTGGCGAAGAGAATCTACTCGGCTACCCGGGGGACCCGTATGCCACCGAGAACATCCTGATCCATGAATTCGCTCACACCATGCATCTGCGGGGCATGAACAACGCGGATCCCACGTTCGACGCCCGTGTGCAGGAGGCGTACGGCAGGGCCCTGGCACAAGGTCTCTGGCGCGGCACGTACGCCAGTGTGAATCATTGCGAGTATCTGGCGGAGGGGGTGCAGTGCTGGTTTGACAACAATCGCGAGCACGATCACGACCACAACCACGTCAATACGCGGGCCGAACTGTGTGCGTACGACCCCGGTCTGGCCGCCTTGTGCCGCGAAATGGTGGGCGATGACGTGCGGCCGTACACGAAACCAGCGACCCGGCTCGCTGACCATCTTGCCGGGTACGATCCGGCCACAGCGCCGACGTTTGCGTGGCCCGCGCGATTGCAGCAGGCTCACGCCGTGATTCTGCGCCACGCGCTGCAGCGGACCGAGGTGGCGGACGCGGCGGCGGCCCAGTCGGCGGACGCGGCGGCGGGCTCGGCGGACGCGGCACCTGCGCCGGAACCTGCCGCGCAGTCCACCCCCCAGGACACCGTCCCGCACAGCTACGATGTGCGGCACTTCGGTGCCGTGGGGGACGGCCAGACCAGCGACACCGGGGCGCTGCAGCAGGCCATCGACACGTGTGCAGCGCACGGAGGAGGCACGGTCGTTCTGGACAAGGGGCGGTTCCTCACCGGCACCCTGGTGCTGCGCAGCCACGTCCAACTGCACCTCACATCGACGGCGGTGCTGCTGGGCGCCACCGACCTGGCCCAGTACCGCGCGGATCCCCAGGTGGTCTACAAGCTGATCAACCAGGCGCTCATCTTCGCCGAGGCCTGCGAGCATGTGGGCATTTCCGGTGCGGGCACCATCGACGGCCAGGGGAAGGCGTTCGCCAACGGCGCCGAAGACCCGCGCCCGGTGCTGATTCGTCTCCGGGACTGCCGCCACGTCACCATCCGCGATGTGCTCGTCAAGGACGGTGCCTCCTTTGCCGTCCATCCTATCCACTGTCAGCAGGTCCGGATCGAAGGGCTCCGCATCGACAGCCGGGTCCAGCCCAACAGCGATGGGATCGACGTCGATGGCTGCCAGGACGTGTTCATCTCGAACTGCCACATCCACAGCGGTGATGACAGTATCGCTCTGAAGGTGATCGAGCCGGGGGCACCCTGCCGGGATGTGGTCATCACCAACTGCATCCTCAGTTCCGACTGCGCGGCGATCCGGGTCGGCCCGGACGCGGTGGAGAACATCGAGCGTGTCTGCGTGTCGAACTGCGTGATCCGCGACACGCGTTTGAACGGGGTCAAGATCCAGATGGCGTTCGGAGTCGTGATGCGCGACATGGTGTTCTCCAACCTGGTCATGGACAACGTGACGGGGCCCATCTCCCTGCGCCTGGCCGGCTGGAAGCTGGGGGCGAACGAGTGGGCGGTCTTTGACGACAGCAAGTGGGAGCAGGGTGAGTTGCGCAACATCCTGTTTGACAACATCCGGGCGAGCGTGCCGGCCGACCAGATCAAGTCGTGCATTTCGATTACGGGCACGTCGCGGACCCGGCCGCGGGCCATCACGATGAGCAACTTCGACGTGACGTTCGCCGGCGGCGGCACGGCCGCCGAGGGCGCGCGGCGGGAGGTGCCCGACCTGGAACAGGCCTACCCCGAATGCTTCATCTTCGGCGTGCTGCCGGCCTACGGGTTCTACGCACACCACGCGCAGGATCTCACGCTGCACAACGTGCGGTTTCGGCTGGCGTCGGAGGACCTGCGCCCGGCGATCGTCTGCGACGACGTACAGCACCTGACCGTGAACGGCTTCCAGGCCGATGGTCATCCGCAGGCCGAGTCGCTCATCCGGCTGCAGAACACTCGGGCTGCGCTGCTGACCGCCGTGCGGGTGCCCGACCCGCTCGGCACGTTTCTGCGGGTAGAAGGGGGGGAGAGCCAGCGCATCCGGCTGCTGGGCAACGACCTGGAGCTGGCCAGCGAGGCGACATCGGTGTCCCCCGAAGCGCCGTCCGACGCCGTGTCGGCGCAGTGAGGTCTCGCCGGGCGGGCCGCGCGGCCGGCTCCCCGGTCTGGCGTGCGGCTGCGCTCACGTCGCCGCGTGCCAGAGGCCGGCGATCTGATCGCACGACACGACCTGCCCGTAGTGTTCGCCCCACGACTGCAGCACGCCGGCATGCGCCACGTCGTTGTCGGCCGCCAGCGCCTCGCGGGCGAAGACCGGTGTGAATCCCAAGGCAAAGCCGTGGGCGGCGGTGTCACGCACGCACACGTCGGAATCGCAGCCGGCAAACACCAGTGTGCGGATGGCCAGACGCCGCAGGATCGCATCGAGCGCTGTGGACACAAAGCCGTCGTAGGTGTACTTGGTCACGACGATTTCATCCGCGCGGGGCTGGAGTTCGTCGATGAACTGCGCACCCCAGGTCCCCTCCAGCACGCAGCTCGGCGGACCCCAGAAGTTATGCCAGCTCTCGGCATTCTGCAGCAGATCATTGATCACGCGCAGGTGCACCACCGTCACGTCCGCCTCGCGGGCCGCCTGCAGCAGGCCCTGGCACGCCCCCACGATCGGTTTGATGTAGCAGTTCGACTTCCCCCACTGCTTGACGAAGATGCCTTCGTCGTGCACGAAGTCGTTCTGCATGTCCACCAGGATCAGGGCCGTGCGTGCGGGGGCGATCAACGCGGCCAGTTCGGTCACCCGCGCGGGAATTCTCTGGCGCCATGTCATGTCGCGTGTTCCTTATGCTCGAGGTTACGGTGCCGGCGCAGCGGCTGCGGCACCGGCCGCCGCCGCTTGCCGCAGCAGCCGCACCGCCGCTTCCGCCAGAGCCTCTCCCGCGCCCGGCTGGAGCGCCGTGTTCGTGACTTCGTAGCTCCCCAGGGCATACGCCACGCGCGTCGGCACGTAGATCGTCTCCACGCAGTTGCACAGTTCGACGACCAGCGTGGTCCGGAACGGCGAAGCCTGCTTGATGGCCAGCCCCAGCTCCACAAACTCCTCGCCGGGCAGGCAGACGATCGCCAGGTCCTGCCCCAGCGCGATCACCTGGACCTCCGCCGGCAGCTGCGCGCCGACCCCGGCCCAACTGCGGGACAGGCCCCAGTTGATCAGGTCTTCCATCTCCGCGCCGGCAGTTCCATTCCGCAGGTGGTCGAGCACCACGGTCTTGTACGCAATCACCTGATCCAGCATGGCGTCCACCGGCTTGCCTGCTTTCACATCGGCCAGCAGGGTTCGCGATCGGGCGACATCCTCGGCCGTGACCTCCTGCAGCGGGAGGGGCACTTCCGCCGTGCCGAACCATAAGGTTGGCTGTGCGATGCGCGTCAGCTGCGACAACCCCTGCTGCACGGTACTGCTGAGCGACTGGCCGATGAAGTCCGTCTTGTTGATGGCCGACGCGCGCGGATCGGCATGGTTGATGTCGCCGCAGCAGCCGTTGCCGAAGAGGGAAATCACCTGCGGCCCCAGAGTCTGCTGGACCATCTGCTCGACATAGAACGGATAGTCCGCGCTCCAGAGCGTGCCGCCGACGGTGTCCAGGTGCAGCGCGAAATTGGTCAACAGGCTGACCGGCTGATCGCCTTTCGCGGCCCGCACCAGCATCAGCTGCACGTCGGGGTCGATGGGCCCGGCGGACCGCACGACTGCCGGATTGTCCAGCCGCATCCAGGTCTGGGCGCTGCCGTCGCGCATGATGAACCGGCGATTGAACGCGATCGGCGTCTCCTGCCGCACCGTGCCGGTGTCGACGGCCGCCGGCTGCCGCTGGGCGTCAGCCCGCACGATCGCCTCGACAATGCCGCCGATGAGTCGGGCGGCGTACCGCGACTCCCGCTCCGGCTCCGACTCGCCCAGGTACTGGTACAGATCGCGGGTGTACTCGGGTGCCGTGTGCGAGTGGGTAGCGGCCAGCACTATATGGGTCTCGGGAATGCCGGTCTGAGCCGCAGCGCGACGACGCACCTCGCATGACAGATCGCGGGCGATCCCGATCACGTCGCAGGCCACAAAGGCCACCCGCTGGCTGCCCTGGCCGAACACCAGCGCCCGGGCCTTGAGCGGATTGAGCGTTCCGGTGGCCTGGCGTTCGTGGTAGTAGCCCGCCATGAGGAACCCCGTGGGCGGTGTGATGTCGGTTTCCGCCACACCGATCTGCAGCTCCGGGAGCTCGGCCGCCAGCGTCATGCTCGTCAACCCGATCAGCACGAGAAGTCCACCGCACAGGCACCGCACCGCATTTGTCATGGCCGCACTCCTTGATCAAAGATGTCAGGAAAGCAGGATTCGCACGTCCCCCGCAGGACCCACCGATCCCAGGGCGTGGGCGCTGAAAACCACCATACACCACAACCATGGTGGATGCGAGAGCCGCCTGCGGCGCGGCTGAGTGCGTAGGGCGTGGCACGCGCCGCGCCGCGGGCACCGGAGCGGCGGACCTAGAAATTCGGTGGCGAAATCGGGCGGCCGGGAATTGCATTGGCCGGCCCGTTGGGGGACGATACGGCGTGTGAGTGTGTTGGTTCGTGCAGGAGAGACGGCGACTCTGCAGTCGTCTTGCCCAGGAGTACCTGTCATGACCCTGTCCGCGCTTCCCAAGTTCACCATGGACAACTCGGAAACCGGGTGCTGTCCGCGCTTCGATCCTGAACCCTGGAGGTATCAGGAGATCACGTTCCAGGACCGCCCCTTTGTGCGGGCCAGAACGTGGAACTTCCTCCACATCCCGCTCAACATCGGACCGGTGTTCACGCGGACCATGGCCAGGATTCAAGCCGCTCAGGCCGAACTGCCCGACGCGTACCTGATCTTGTCGACGGACACCTCAGCGTGGCGCGGTGAGCATTACTTTGCCGTCGCCCGGGAGGTGCCCGGCGCTGACAACGTCCGGCTGTCGGGGAACTTCCTGACCATGGTGTTTGAAGGCCCGTATCGCGACGCCGGCAAGTGGGTCCGGGAGGTGCAGGAGTACGTGGCGTCACAGGGCCAGCAGATGCGCACACTCTATTTCTTCTACACGACATGCCCGAAGTGCGCGAAACACTACGGCCAGAACTACGTGGTGGCGTTCGCGGAAGTATAAGCTGCCGGAGCGCGGCGGGATTGCGCGCAAGATGATCGCCACCGTTCTGGCACGTAATGCAGGTGATACAGATAGTACAGTCGGGTGCCATGAGGAGGTCTGTGATGAAACGAGCCTGGGTAGTGCTGCCAGCGAGCCTGGCGTTGTCGTGTGTTATGTCGTGTGTTATCGCGTGGCCGTCTGTGGCGGCCGAGACGCAAGCCTGGCAGGTCGGTGCGAGCGCCGTGAACCTGCAGGCTGATGACGACATGGTCATTGCGGGCGGGATCGGGCCGGGCAAGGCACAGGGCCAGGAAGGGGAGTTGCGGGCGACCGCGGTCGTGCTGACCGACGGACCCACAACCGTGGCCATCGTCAGCTGCGACGTGCTGATGCTGACCCGTGATCTGCTGGACCCAGTCGCAGCCGAGATCGAAACCGCCTGCGGCATCCCGGCCGCCCACGTGCTGATCCACACCACCCACACGCATCACGCGCCCAGCACGATGCGCGTGCATGCGTACGACCGGAATGAACAGTTCTGCCGCGAGGTCCAGCGGGGCATCGTGCAGGCTGTCCGCGAAGCGCAGGCACGTCTGACCGAGGCCAGTTTCTGTTTCCGGCACGCGCAGGAAACGACGGTCGGAGAGAACAGCCGGCTGCTGCTGGCCGATGACACCATCTACTGGGTTGGCTCGCACGACGACCGCGTGCGTCCCACGGGGCCGTTCGATCCCGATCTGCCAGTGCTCGCGTTCCGGGATGCGGCCGGCAAGTACCTGGCAGTGATCTTCGGACACTCCACCCACTCGATCGGCAGCCTGCAGCCGGGCGTCCGATCCCCGGCCTTCTATGGCATGGCAGCGCAGCGAATGGAACAGGATCTGGGTGGCACGTTCTGCTTTCTGCAAGGGGCCTCCGGGTCCACGCATCGCCTGGAGGGTGATGCGGCGGATGCCTCCCGCCGCATCGAGACGGCGGTGCGGGGCGCGCTGCTGGAAGCCGTCGTGCAGGAACAGCCGGCGCTGGCCGCACTCAAACGCCCCTTCACCTTCCGCGTGCGGCAGTTCGACGAACAGGCGGAGGACCAGGCCGTCACCGCCTACTGCAACAAACGCATCGGCGAAGTGCACGGCGCGCAAGGGGTGATCGACGTGTTCCGGAACATGCGCAAGGAGTTGGCCGCTCAACAGGGGCAGGAACGCTCGACCTGGATCCAGGCGATCCGCATCGGTGATGTGGCGATCGTCGGTGTGCCGGCCGAGTTCTTCACGGGGCTGGGCGTGGAGATCAAACGCCGCTCGCCGTTCGCACACACGTTCATCGCCGAACTTTCGAACGACTGGATCGGCTACATTCCCGATCGCGAGGCGTACGAGCTGGGGGGCTACCAGGTGTGGACCGGTTTCCACAGCTACGCGGAGCAGGGGACGGGCGAACGCATGGTCGACACGGCGGTGGAGATGCTGCAGGAACTGAAGTGAGCCGGCGCGGTTGATCAGCGTTGATCAGTTCCGGGGAGGCCGTTTGCGGCCCGGACGGTAGCCCTTGGCCGGCGCATGGCGAGGCTCCCGGCGCTTCGCCTGCTTGCCGCTCCGCGCGCCGGGTGACCCGCCGGGCGGGGGCTGGCCGAGCGCGGCGTGGGCGTCGCGCCGGCGGCGGGCAAGTGCCGCGCGCGGCGGGTAGGCGGGAATCAGGCAGTCGCAGCCATCGCCGATCAGATCGGCGCGTTTGGCTTTGATCAGCGCTTCACGCACCAGGAAGTAATTCTCCGGCTTGAAGAACTGCATCAGCGCACGCTGCAGTTTGCGATCGCGCAGGTGCCGGGCCACGTACACCGTCTGGCCGGTGAACGGATCGATACCTGTGTAGTACATGGCCGTGGCCACATCCATCGGCGCGGGGATGAAGTCCTGGACTTGGTCCGGCGCGTAGCCGTGCTGCTTGAGAAACACCGCCAGATGGATCATGGCGTCCAGATCGCAGCCCGGGTGGCTGGCGATGAAGTAGGGCACCAGACGCTGGGGCTTGCCGGCCCGCCGCGATTCGGCCGCGAAGATTTCGCTGAACTGCTCGAAGTCGTCGCTGCACGGCTTGCGCATGAGCTGCAGCATGTCCGGATCGACATGCTCGGGAGCCACCTTCAGCTGGCCCCCCACGTGCTGCTGCACCAGTTCCTGCATGTACGGGCGCGAGCGGCGGGCCAGGTCCATCCGGATACCGCTGGCCACCAGCACTTTCTTGACGCCCGGAACCTGCCGCGACTGGCGCATCAGTTCGATCAGCGGTCCGTGGTCGGTACCGAGCAGCCGGCAGATGGTCGGATGCACGCACGCCTGCCGGCGGCAGACCGCTTCCACTTCCGGACGCATGCACCGCATCTCGTACATGTTGGCCGTCGGCCCGCCAATGTCGCTTACGACCCCCTTGAAGTCCGGATCGGCCGCCATCTGACCGATTTCCGCCAGCACCGACTCCTTGCTGCGCGACTGGATGATCCGCCCTTGATGGGCGGTGATGGAGCAGAACGTGCAGCCGCCGAAGCAGCCGCGCATAATGGTCACTGAATCGCGGATCATCTCGTAGGCCGGAATGGCCGCGCTGTAGCTGGGATGCGGCCGCCGCGTATATCGCAGGCCGTACACCTGATCCATCGCCTGTTGACTGAGCGGCAGTTGAGGCGGATTGACCACCACCGCCTGCCGCGCGTGGTACTGGACCAGCCGCCGCGCGTTGTAGGGATTGGTTTCCAGGTGGATTAAACGCGTGGCGGCGGCAAAGGCCCGTTTGTCGCTCTGCACCAGCTCGTAGGCCGGCAACTCCAGCGAATCGGCCGGCGGCGACTCGGACGCGCCCAGCGCATAGGCCACGCCGCGCATCGTGCGCAACTGGCGCACAGACTCGCCGGCCGAGAGCCGCTGGGCGATTTCGACAATCGCGTGCTCCCCCATCCCGTACACCAGCAGATCGGCTTTGCAGTCGAGCAGTATCGAGCGCCGGACCTTGTCGCTCCAGTAATCGTAATGGGCCAGCCGGCGCAGCGAAGCCTCGACCCCCCCCGCGATCACCGGCACGCCTTTGTAGGCTTCGCGCGCCCGCTGGCAGTAGGCCAGCGTGGCACGATCCGGCCGCCGGCCAATGCGCCCCCCCGGCGAATAGGCGTCGTCGTTGCGGACCTTCCGGCTGGCCGTGTAGTGGTTGATCATCGAGTCCATGTTGCCCGCACTGATGGCGAAGAACAGCCGGGGGCGGCCGAACCGCCGCCAGTCGTCGCAGCTGTGCCAGTCGGGCTGACTCAGGATGGCGACCCGGAAACCGGCCGCTTCCAGCACCCGGCCCAGCAGCGCCATCGCGAAACTCGGGTGGTCCACGTACGCGTCGCCCGTCACAAAGACGACATCCACCTCCTGCCAGCCCCGCGCGAGGCACTCGTCACGCGTCATGGGGAGCGGCTGCACGGGCAGGTTGGACGACCGCTGACGCATCACAGGACCCCTCTCGGACACGTCACCACAGGCAGGCCCACACGGCGTTCAGGTACTCGGTCTCCGGACAGTGCGCGGCCACCGGATGGTCCCCGGCAGCGCCGGTCTTGGCCAGCACCTGCAGGGTCCGCGGGGTGCCGCGCCCCGGCTCGTCTCCGATCCCGGGCAGCCGCGGCCCCGCCTGCCGAGAGGCCGCGTACACCAGACGCACAAACTCATCCTGCGGCATCAGGCCGGAACAGGTGCACGTCAGCAGCAGCCCGCCGGGCTGCACCAGCTGCATGGCCAGCCGATTCAGGTCGAAATACTTGCGCGCCCCCTCTTCGATCTCGGCGCGCGACCGGATCAGCTTCGGCGGATCGAGCACCACGACGTCGAACCGCCGCCCGTTGCGCACCATGTCACGCATGAACGGAAACACGTCGGCCTGCACGAACTTGATGCGCACCTGGTTGAGCGCCGCGTTCTCGCGCGCCAACTGCAACGGGTGCTCGTCCAGGTCCACGCCGATCACCTCGGCTGCCCCTCCCAACCGCTTCGCCTGGATCGCGAACCCACCGGTGTAGCAGCACAAGTCCAACACGGACCGGCCGGCACAGAAGCGGGCCAGCTGCCGGCGATTCTCGCGCTGATCACAGAAGAACCCGGTCTTGTGCCCCTGCTGGAAGTGCACCCGGAAACGCGTGCCGTACTCCTGGATCGTCACGCTCGCCGGCAACTCGGCCGACGCCTGCGGCTCTGCCGTGAACCCCTCCTGGGCCAGCACGTGCGGACCGAGCTGGATCAGTGTGTGTCGCGTGCCGCACCGCTGCGCCAGCCGCGCCAGAATCTCGCCGCAACGCTGGAACATCCCCAGACTGAACACCTCCGCGCTGAGCGTCTCATCCAGCCGGTCTACCACCAGCCCCGAGAAACCATCGGCCTCCGCGTGCAGCACCCGGTAGGCATTGGTTGTCTCCGGCAGCCGCAGCACGTCGTGGCGCAGCCGCAACGCCCGCTCCAACGACTCGTCCCAGAAACCGCTGTCCGGCAGTTCCGGCGCCAGCCGCACCAGCCGCACGACGATTTCCGACCGCGGATTGTACAGGCCATATCCGATCAGCTCCGCAGGCTCCCCCTCCGGCGCGCTGTACACCGCCACCAGATCCCCGGGACGCGCCTGGTCGTCCACACGCCGCACGCGCTTGCGATACACCAGCGGATACCGCGTCGGAGACCGCAGAAAGACGGCCGGAATGGGCTGCCGCGGATCCGGCACCAGCGGGCGCGGCGCCAGACGTGACCCGCGCACCGGTGACTCGCGCGGGTCGCGTCCGGCAGGAGACCGCCTGGTACGACGTGAGGACGCTCCCATCTACGCCTGGGCCTTCATCAGATCGCGGATCTCCATCAACAGCTCCTGGTCCTTGGTCAACGGTGGCGGCGCCACCTCCTCCTGCTTCTTGGACTTCATCAGCAGCCCCAGGAACTTCACAATAAAGATGTATAGCACGAGGGCAATGATCAGGAAGTTGACAATCTCACCCAGAAACAGTCCGAAGGGGATCACCTTGCCGTTGTACGTCCACGACCAGTCCGTGTACCCCTTTTCACCCGGCAGGACGATGCTGATGAGCGGCATGATCACATGCTTCACCAGCGAATCGATGATCTTCCCGAACGCGGCACCAATGATCACGCCAACCGCCAGATCGACCACGTTGCCTTTGAAGGCGAAATTCTTGAACTCCTCGAACAGCGACAGCGCCTTCTTGCCAGAGTCCCCCATCAGCGACCCCACGGATTTCGACGACTCGGACATGACAACCCCCTTGTGACAAAGATCTGCAGCGAACCCGCACAGAGGACACCGCGGGTTACTGTACACCGCCGCTGCCACGGCCAACAGACCGCCCCCCCCGAGGTCGTCAGGGATCCTCCGGCAACGCCCCCCGCTCAGGCGGTGATGGAGCGGGGGCGGCATCGGGGCCGCCACGCCGCCGCCGGACCGCCTCGCGGAGGATGAACTCGATCTGGCCATTGACGCTGCGGAACTCCTGCTGCGCCCAGCTTTCCAGCTCGGTGTAGAGCTGCGGATCGATGCGTAATGCGAACGCTTTGCGCGACTTCATGGCAACGGCTCAAGCGTAGATCGTGCCAGTGTTGATGACGGGATGCGCCTCCTGCTCGCCGCACAAGACCACCAGCAGGTTGCTTACCATCGCCGCCTTGCGCTCCTCGTCCAGGTCCACCACTTTCTTGTCGGCCAGATCGGCCAGCGCCATCTCCACCATGCTCACCGCCCCGTGGACGATCTTCTGCCGGGCATCAATGATCGCCTCCGCCTGCTGACGCCGCAGCATTGCGCCGGCAATCTCCGGCGCGTACGCCAGATGCGTCAAGCGGGCCTCCTCAATCACCACCCCCGCCTTGTGCACACGCTCCTGCAACTCACGCTGGAGCGCCAACGACACATCCTCCACCCCGCTACGCAGCGTCGTCTCGTTCGCCTCGCCGTGATCATACGGGTAGCAGTTGGCCAGATGCCGCACCGCCGATTCGCTCTGCACCTCCACATAGTCCGCAAACCGCTCGACGTCAAAACTGGCCTGCGCCGTGTCCTGTACCCGCCATACCACCACCACGGCAATCTCGATCGGATTGCCCCGCTTGTCGTTCACCTTCAGCTTCTCACTCGTGAAGTTGCGCGCCCGCAATGAAAGACGCAGCTTGCTGTTCAGCGGGTTGGTCCAGCGCCAGCCAGTCGTCCGCACCGTCCCGCGATACGCGCCAAACAGTATCAGCACCCGTCCCTCGTTCGGCTGCAACGTGAAGAAGCCAAAACAGAGGAACAGGCCGCAGCCCAGCACCAACAGGCCACTGCCGAGCAGCCAGAAGTTGGGCAGCCCCCGGGACGCCACCGCCTGCCTCACCGAAAAGCCAAACCAGACTTCCAGCCCAACCCCGATCGCAAAGACCGCGATCACCACCGGCAACATCACCCAGCCCTTCGCCACGTGCACCTCTCGCTCGCGTGTCATGTCCGCTGTCTCCTGTCTGGTCGGGAAGCCCGGCTCGGCAGCGCTCCGCCGCCCCCCGCGGCGAAGCCAACCGCGGCCCTGCCCCGCGTCCCGCGAACCACGCCCGGCGCCCGGACATCCGCTCGCACAACACTCGGGGCAGCTGCCCGGTTGCCATCTCGGCCCACCGCCGGCCACCCGAATTACATCATAATGATATCATTTCGATATGTGCCCGGCGATCTTGGAATTGGCCTGCGGGGTGGTCGGTTCGGGCGGGCCCGCATCCCCTCCGAAGAAAGGGTGCGCAGCCGCCCTCCGCCTGTGGCGGGGCGGACTATCGTCCGATGGGCCAGCCGCGACCGTTGCGCCAGACGAGTTCCGACACGGCGCCGTCGTAGAGCTGTGTCATGAGGGGGCCTTGGAGCAGTGTGCGGGTGGGTCCGCTGCCGACGACGCGGCCGCGATCGAGGGCCAGCAGGTGGGAGAATGCGGGCATGATCTCTTCGACGTGATGGGTGACCAGCACCATGGCTGGTCCGGTGCCGGAGTCCGCCAGCGATTGGAGGGAGGCGAGGAACGACTCGCGGGACGCCGGATCGAGTCCGGCGCACGGTTCGTCGAGGAACATCAGGAGGGGTTGGGCCATGCAGGCGCGAGCCAGCAGGACCTTCTGCCGTTCGCCCTGCGACAACGCCTGGAAGGCGCGCTGGGCGAGGGGGGCGATGCCGAGTCGTGCCAGGTGCGTGCGGGCGTCCTGGTACTCGGCCTCCCCGGGTTGCTCGGTGCCGACAAGCCGTTTGAGTCCGAAGCCGGCGTAGCGGCCGGAGACGACGGTATCGATCACCGACTCGTGGCGTGGAATCAGAGCGTCCAGGGTCGAGGTGACCCAGCCGATGCTGCGTCGCAGCTGGCGCAGGTCGGTCAGCGCTTGGCCGCCGCGCAGCACCTGCCCGCCCGCATTGGGCCAGACGTAGCCGCACGCGATCTGCAGCAGCGTTGTCTTGCCGGCACCGTTGCGTCCCAGCAGCGCCCAATGCTCGCCCGCCCTGATGCGCCAGTCGATTGCGTCGAGAATCCGGCACCCGTGGAGCTCATAGCTCACGCCGGACAACTCAATCAGTTCAGGGGTGGACACGGCAGGCGGCCTTCGGCGGAGGGGAGGATGAATGTCGGATGTCGGATCGTGGCACACAGATCCTGGACCAGGGATTTTGGACTGTAATTTTAGATGGTTGTTGCCGTCATCTGAACCCCGGTTCGATCGGGAGGCGGGTGGTGGCCGCGGGGGCCGGGCAACTCTGGTACAATGCGTGCACCCCTGCATCCGTATCCCGTTTTCGATCAAGAGGAGCCGGTGTCATGTGCGAGTCGTGTTCAGCGAGCCCTGTGAATCGTCGCGCGTTTCTGGCTGCCGGAGGTGCGCTCGGGGCAGCCAGTGTCCTGTCAACGGTCTGGACACCGCCCGCGACGAGTGCGGCGGAGCAGTCGGCTGCCGCGCGGTCCAAGGCGCCGCCGCGTGTGGTGGCGGTGTTTCTCTACCCGCCCGCGGACGTCGTGAATGCCGGCGAGCTGGAGGACGCGTGGCGCACGCATCAGTGGTTCACCTGGCCCGGCAACCAGTTCGAGCCGGAGCAGCAACAGCAGACGTTCACCGCGCGGATCCAGGAGCTCTGCGACCGGCTGGGCATTGCGGTCGAGTTCGAGCCGCAGGCGATCTATCAGGAGGCGAAGGTCAGCGAGTGCATTGCGCGGACGAAGGCCAAGCAGGTGGACGCGATCCTGGTGGTCAACTTCTGGAACACGTTTTCGCCCTGGTCTGCCCGCCTGGCGACCGAGTCGGCGCCGACGGCGATCGTCTACCACAGCGTCGGTTCGAATCACCAGCTGCCCCCCGAGTATCTGCGAAACGCGGCGGGGCTCTATTACATCCACTCGATCGAGAACTGGGACGAGATCGAGCGGGGGCTGCGCGCCGTGCGGGCCAGGAAGATGCTGGCGCAGAGCCGGCTGCTGCGCATCTCAGGGCAGACGCAGGAGGTGACGCGCGACACGGAGCCGTTGCTCAACGTGGACGTGGTGACCGCGCCGGCGGACGAGTTCAATGCGACGTTCGACGCGATCGAGCCGGACGCAGCCCTGGTGCAGGCGGCGATGGAGTTCAAGAGCCAGGCGGCGCGGGTGACCGACGTGACCGACGAGTACCTGGTGGAGGCGTTGCGCGCGCATCACGCTGTGGGGCAGATCATGCAGCGTTACGAGGCGGACGCGATCACGATCGAGTGCCTGTTCTTGAAGCACCGCAAGCCGTGTGTGAGTTTCGCCATCCACAACGGTGAGTTGACGCCGTGCGGCTGCGAGAACCACCTCGACGGGACGCTCACGCTGATGCTCGGCCGCTGGCTGCTGGACCGCCCCGGGTTCCTGCACAACCCCGAGTTCGACACCAGCGAGAACCGCTACCTGGGCGCGCACTGCACCTGCGCCTGGCAGCTCCACGGGCCGCAGCAGGCGGCGCAGGAATTCCACGTCCGCCCGTTCTTCCACCAGCTGCCCAAGACCCCTGCGCTCGACGTGCAATGGACGGCGGATGAGCCGGTCATGCTGGCCCGGTACGCGAGCGGCAAGGACACCCTGTGCTGCTGGACCGGCAAGGTCCTGTATTCCCCCACGTCGCCCCCGGTAGGCGGCTGCGCCACCCGCGTGCTGGTCGAGTTTGACCGGACGGCCGATGTGTGCGAGGTCTATCGCGGCCCGCACCCGATTCTGTTCTGCGGCGCCGCGGGGGACGCCCGACGCTTTAAGGCCTTCGCCCGGATGTACCGCTTGACGCTCGAGGGCAACCTGGGATAACGGCGCGTGGCGCGTCTCGGGCGCGTGACCGCCCGCCGCGGCCGACGCCGCTCACTCACCGCTCCGGCGGGCTCTGCAGCATGCGCCGGAGGCAGAACACGTTGAGCGCGATCACCAGCGACCACGTCACCGCCATCAAGAGAATGGCCGAGGTACTCATGCGGACAGACTCCTTTTCCAGCGGCGGCCGACGGCCACCAGCACCGCCGTGGCCGCGATCACGGCCAGGATCGTGGCCCGCGACAGCCAGATGTAGGGCACCGTCTCGGGCTTGGCCCCCTTGAGCAGGACGACGTCGTGGAAGCTCTGGTAGCACCAGCCGGCCAGCAGGCCGATCAGCACGAGCGGAACGACGTAACGGATAACATAGTAAAACACGCGCGGCACCTGGATGTCGGCGTCGCGCCGGATTTCCCGCCACATGTTCTCCCCGCCGAACAACCAGGCGAACAGCACCACCTCCACCAGGGAGAAGATCACCAGGCCGAACGTGCCCACCCAGAAATCATACTGGTCCAGGTAACCGGCCTTCAGCCACAGCACGATCGGCAGTCCCAGCACGATCATGGCCGCGCCGCAGCAGAGCGCTGCCATGCGCCGGCTGATGAGAAACGCTTCCTGCAGAAACGCCACCAGGGGCTGGCAGAGCGCCACCGACGAGGTCACGCCGGCAAAGAACAGCAGGGCGAACCAGAGTGTGCCGAAGAGCCGGCCCGCCGGCATCTGCTCGAAAATGATCGGCATCGCGACAAATGCCAGATCAAAAGATCCTTGCCCCGCGATCACCCGCGTGTTGGCCAGCCCGAAGGTCGCCACCGCAATCGGGATCGCGATGGTCGCCCCCAGCACCACCTCCGCAAACTCGTTGGTCGCGGACGTCGTCAAGCCAGTCAGGACACAATCGTCCTGAGGCTGGATGTAGCTCGCGTAGCACAGAATCGCGCCGGTGCCGATCGACAGCGTGAAGAAGATCTGGCCAGCCGCCGCCAGCCACACGTCGAAATCGGTCAACGCCGCGAAATTCGGCTCCCAGACGTAGTTCAGCCCCACCCACACCGACTGGTCGGGATAGTTCGGGTCGGGCGTGCCCAGGGTCAGCACGCGGATCGCCAGGATGAACGCGAACACGAACAGCAGCGGCATCGCCACCTTGGCCAGCTTTTCGATGCCGCCGGAAATGCCCCGCGAGATCACCCACGTGTTGATCAGCACGGTCACCACCCAGAAGCCGATCGCCCAACCCAGCGAGTGGAAGTAGGTCCGCTGCTCCGGCGCACTGACCCCCTGGTAGTCCTGCAGGAACTGGTTAGTGTGGGCGCGCGCCAGCGGCTTCATGACGCGCTGCACCTCCGACTCGTCCAGCTGCCCGTCAGCGTTGCCGTCCAGTAGCTCGAAAGCCTCTCCGGCGCCGGTCCAGGCGGATCGCGACAGCAGGAAGCTACCAGCCACGTCGACTTCCTCCAGCGCCGCACCGCTGCGCACCTCGATGGCCGTCAGCGCTCCGTCCGCGTCCGTGTCGAGCTGCTCGAACGGCCGGTCCGGATCGGTCCACTCCGCGTGCGACAACTGGCCGTCCTGGTTCGCATCGGACTGCGCCACCAGCGTCTGGACTGCCCACATGGCCCGCAGGTCCTCGGGCGTGACCCCCTCAATCGCGACCGGTATCTCGCCCCGCGCTCGTTCCGGATCCTTCTCCATGTAGCTGCCCGTGCACGAGAAGCACGCATAGGCCAGCGTCCACGACTCGATGTACGTGTAGAAGACGGTGAACAGCAACGGCAGGGAGATGCCCAGGGAGCCCAGGTACTTGGACCAATTGGAGCGCCACAGACGGGCAAACATGCCGGGTGCCGACCGGTTGCCGAACTGACCGCCGTAGCGGCCGACGGTCCACTCCACCCACATCAAGGGAATGCCCAGCAGCAGCAGCGCGATGAGGTACGGGATCAGGAACGCGCCCCCACCGTGCTGTGCCGCAAGTCGTGGAAAACGGAGGAAGTTGCCCAACCCCACAGCGTTGCCAGCCATCGCCAGCACCAGACCCATGCGGCTTGCCCAGCGGTCATGCTCGCTCATGGTGGATCCCAATACCAATGCACGGACGAAACGTCATGCACTTCGATAACCAGAACGCGGTCGCTTCGCAACCCCGCCCGGCTGGGGGTGTTCCGCGCCTGAATGCGCGCGGCGCCGCTCCGCCCCATCCGCTCACGCGGCGCGGCGGCGCGTGGAGGAGCACGACAGCGACGCGTAGAGCTCCAGGTGCTGGTCGGCGATGCGCCGCCAGTCGAATTTCTGCACGAGCCGCTGCGCTGCCAGACCCCACGCGTGTGCCCGCGCGCGATCGGCCGCCATGTAGGCCAGCGCTTCGGCCAGGTCCGCGGTAGAATTCGCAGGCACCAGCAGGCCGGTCACGCGTGGTCGGATGGACTCTTCGAGCCCTGGCACTTGTGTGGCGATCACCGGGACGCCCGCCGCGTAGCTTTCCAGAATCACCTGCGACGAGTCGGCCGCGGCGCGGGACGGGACGACCGTGCACAGGGCGTTCTGCAGCAGATATGTCTTGTCGTCATCGGCGACAGCGCCCAGGCAGTGGACGCGCCGACCGAGTTGCTGGCGCGTGACCTCGGCGGCCAGTGCCTTGCGTTCCTTGGCGTCCCCCGCAATTACCAGTTGCACACCGCAACGGTCGACCAGCGCACGGCAGGCCTCGAGCAGCAGGTCCACACCCGCGTGATGCCCGGGCCGGCCCCAGAACAGGAAGTAGCGGCCGGGGCGGATCATGGCCGGGAGCCAGTCGGGGCGCGGAGCCGCCGTGGCATAGCGGGGCACGTCCACGCCACAGGGGATCCGGGTGATGCGCGCCTGGTCCGCGCCCAGCACGTGGCAGCGCCGGTGCGTAGCCCGGTTGACGGCCACAACCGCGGCCGCCTGGCTGAGCACCTGGGAGACGCGCAGCGGCACGTGGCGTTTGCGCAGCAGCGGATTGGCCGGGGCGATATCCCGCCCATGGCTCGTCACGACGATCGGCACGCCCTGGGTCGCCCCCCACATCGTCGCCACATCCCCGGACGGGTACACGTTGTGACAGTGCAGCACGTTGAACGCATGCTGGCGATAGACGGTTGCGAGGTAACGGCGATAGTACCCGAGCAGGAACCGCTGGGAGATGAAACGCGGGTGTCGAACCACTGGATACCCCCGCTCACCATCCTCCACGCGCGCTCGGCGCCCGCCACGCAGCGTCAACACCACGACGTCATGACCGCCACGAAGGAACTGCCGGGCCAACGCGTCGACGGCCAGCTCTTGCCCACCTGTCGTAGGTAATGCACTCTCCGTGTACAAACAGATGCGCATGGCTCCATCCCAGCGTCCGGTGCCCCGTACGGACCATAGATCGGCATCGGTTGATTCGTTCACACATCACATCGTATCGGTTGCACGGATTGCGCACTTGAGCGAAAGGAGGGGACCTCCGCCCGGTGGGCCTCCTGTCCGACTTCAGCGCCGCGCGGCAAACCAGCGAATGACGTAGTAGAAGATCGGGGTGAAGAAGATGCCGAAGGCCGTGACCCCCAGCATCCCGCTGAACACGGCCAGGCCGAGTGTGAAACGCATTTCGGCGCCGGCCCCCTGGGCCAGCACGAGCGGGACCACTCCCAGGATGAACGCCAGCGAGGTCATCAGGATGGGGCGCAGCCGCAGCCGGCACGCTTCCACCGTGGCTTCGAATCGCGGTCGGCCCGCGTCCTCCAGCTGTTTGGAGAACTCGACGATCAGGATCGCGTTCTTGGCGGCCAGGCCAATCAACACGATCAGCCCGATCTGGACGAAGATATCCAGGTCGAGTTGCGCGAGGGAGATGCCCACCAGCGCGGCCAACAGGCACATGGGAACGATCAGGATGATCGACAGCGGCAGCGACCAGCTCTCGTACTGTGCCGACAGCACGAGGAAGACGAACAGCACTCCCAGGGGAAAGGCCAGCTTGGTGAAGAGGTCTTGCGAGGCGAGGATCTGCTGGTAGGTCAGCTCCGTCCACTCGGTACCCAGCGTATCAGGCAGATGCGCGCGGCCGATCGACTCCATCAGGGCGATCGATTCTCCGGAGCTCACGCCGGGTGCTGCCGCGCCGTTGAGTTCGGCGGACGGGTACTGATTGTAGCGGTTCACGATTGACGGGCCGCTGGTGTGGTGCACCTTGATCAACGTCCGCAGCGGCACAATGCGGCCGGCAGCGTTGCGCACCTCCAGGTTGCCGATGTCTTCCACGCGGGTGCGGAATCGGGGGTCGGCCTGGATATTCACCTGCCAGCTGCGATTCTGGAAGGAGAAGTCATTGACGTAAGCCGCGCCCAGGTAGGCCTGCAGCGCGGTGTGGACTTCGTCGAGCGACACGTTCTGTGCCTTGGCCTTCTCGCGATCGATCTCCACGTACAGCTGCGGCTGCGCGACGCTGAAGGTCGAGAACACGCCGACCAGGCCCGGCTGGGAGCGCGTCTGTTCGGCGAAGTTTTGCACCGCGCCCTGCAGAGTGCGCAATCCGGCGCCGCGGCGGTCCTGCACCTGCAGCTTGAATCCGCCGGTGCTCCCCAAGCCCTCGACCGGTGGTGCCCCGAAGACGGCGATCTGAGCTTCGGGAAACGCCTGGAACCGCTCACGCAGTGCGGCCATGATCGCCGGCGCGCTCACTTCCGGGTGGCCGGCCCGTTCTGCAAAGGGTGCCAGGATGACGAACAGCCCCCCCACGTGCGACAGGTTCGTGCCCAGGATGGTCGAGTAGCCGGCCAGGTCGATCGTGTGGGCGACGCCGTCGAGTCCGTTTACGACTTCGCTGAGCTGCCGGACCAGGGCATCGCTGCGTTCCAGGCTCGCGCCGTCCGGCAACTGGGCATTGATGACGAGGTAGCCCTTGTCTTGTTCCGGGATGAAGCCGGTCGGTGCCGCGCGAAATCCCAGGAAGGTGAGCACCATGAGTCCGCCGTAGACGGCCAATCCGACGACGCAGGTTCGCAGCAGCATGCCGACCGCCGCGCCGTAGCCCTTGATCGTCGCGTCGAAAGCCCGATTGAAGCCGTCGAAGAACCGGCCGAGTACGAAGTTGACCGGCCGGCTAGCGAGAGAGCCGACGACCGCGCCGGCGGCGAACACGGCGATTCGCAGCCAGGCGGGGAGGGGGGCGCCGTGGCCATGCTCGGCCGCCGCCGCGCTCTCGATGCCGGCCAGCTGTGCAGCCACACCGGTCAGGTAGACATAGGCGATCAATCCGCCGATGATGGCGACGCCCAGCCGCGGCAGCGCCTCGGCTCGGGCGTGCCCTGACGGCTCGTGCCGGTGCGGCTTGAGCAGCAACGCGCTCAGGGCCGGGCTGAGGGTGAGCGAGTTGAAAGCCGAGATGACCGTCGAGGCCGCGATCGTCAGGGCGAACTGCTTGTAGAACTGGCCGCTGATGCCGGCCATGAAGGCGGTCGGCACGAACACCGCACAGAGCACCAGGGCGATGGCGATCACCGGACCGGTCACTTCGTTCATCGCCTGGCGGCAGGCGTCCCGCGGCGACAGCCCCGTGGCCATCAGCCGCTCGACGTTCTCCACCACCACGATCGCATCATCGACCACAATGCCGATCGCCAGCACGAGGCCAAACAGCGACAGGTTGTTGAGCGAGAAGCCGAACAGGCTCATGCAGGCCAGCGTGCCGATCAGGGACACCGGGACGGCCACCATCGGGATGATCGTCGCTCGCCAGTTCTGCAGGAACACCAGCACGACGAGGAACACCAGCGCGAAGGCCTCGAGCAGCGTGTGGTAGACGCTGGTGATCGATTCCTCAACAAACACGGTCGTGTCGTACTCGATCCGGTATTCGACCCCCTCCGGGAATTTCTCCTTGAGTTCCTCCATCTTCGCGCGCACCCGGCGCGCGGTGTCCAACGCGTTAGAGCCGGGCAACTGGAAGACGGCCAGCGTCGCCGCCGGCTGTCCGTCGAGGTAGCTGTTGACATCGTAGCTCTTGGCCCCCAGCTCAATGCCCTGCTCGACCGCGTGCCCGGCCGCGTCATATTTCGTCTCGCGGGCCACGTCGCGCAGCCGCACGACCTGGCCGTGCTCCCCCCGCTTGACGATGATTTCCTCGAACTGCTTCTCGTCCGTCAGCCGCCCCTGCACGGTGATCGGCAGCTGAAAGGGCACGTTCGCCCCGGCCGGCACCGGCGGCTGCCCGATGCGGCCCGCCGCGACCTGGATGTTCTGCTCCTGGATCGCCCGAATCACGTCGGTCGCGGTCATCTCCAGCGCGGCCAGCTTGTTCGGGTCCAGCCAGATCCGCATGCTGTAATCGCGCGGGCCGAGGAACGCCACGTCGCCCACTCCCTTGAGTCGCGCCAGGTCGTCCCTGATGTTCAGAAATGCGAAGTTGCTCAGGTACAACTGGTCGGTCCGAGCGTCTGTGGCGATCAGGTTGACGCACATCAGAATGCTGGGCGACTTCTTCTTGGTCGTCACGCCAATGCGCTTGACTTCCTCCGGCAGCTTCGCCTCCGCCACCGACACGCGGTTCTGCACCAGCACCTGGGCGGTGTCGATGTTCGTCCCCAACTCGAACGTGACGTCCAGGAGCATCTGGCCATCATTCGTGCACTTGGACGACATGTACAGCATCCGCTCCACGCCGTTGACTTCCGCTTCGATCGGCGTGGCCACCGTCTCGGCCACCGTCACCGCGTTCGCTCCCGGGTACACGGCGGACACCGACACCGTCGGCGGCGTCACCTCCGGATACTGGGCGATCGGCAGGGTCAGCAGAGCCACGGCACCGAGAATCACGATCACGACCGACAGGACGGTCGCGAAGATCGGCCGGTCAATGAAGAAGTGCGATATCATGGGAGTGGCTTCTGATCTGATTCTACCCGTTCCACCTCGTAATTGATCCTGGCGCGCTGCAGACCCTGGACGATGATCCACTCGTCGGGGCTCACTGCGGGCGTGCCTGAGTCGCCCGGCAGGATCACCCGCATGCCGTCGGCCAGCAATCTGCCGAGGGTCACGTCGCGCCGCGAGACGATGTTCTGGCTGTCCACCACCAGCACATACCGCCGGTTCTGGTCGCTGAGGATGGCGGTGTCCGGCACCACGACGGCCGAGTACGGTTCGCTCACCGGCAGGCGGACTCGCACGCGCGAGCCGGACACGAGCAGCCCCTCCTTGTTCTCCACCACGCCCCGCATCTCAATCGTGCCGGTATCCGCATCCACACGGTTGTCGGCAAAGTCCAGCACCCCCTGGCGCGGGAACCCCTCGTCCGAATCCAGCGCGAAACGGAACGGCACTTGTTGCTGCCGGACCGGTTTGACTGCCTGCCGGGCCTTCATGTAACGCTGCAGCGACCGCTCGTCGACCGAGAAATACACGTACATCGGGTCCGCGGCGACGATCGTCGTCAGCAGCGGGTCGCTCCCCCCGGCATTGACCAGGTTCCCCTCCGTCAGCTCAGCGCGGCTGATCCGACCGGTGATCGGCGCTTTGATCTGGGAGTATTCCAGGTCCAGTTGATACTGCTTGACCTCCTCCATCTTGGCGGAGATCTGTGCGTCGTAGGATGCGGCATCGGCCTGGGCCTTCTCCAACTCCTGCTTGCTGGCAGCACCCGACGTGATCAGCTCCTGATAGCGCGCCACATCCTTTTCGGCCGCCACTTTCTGGGCCTCCAACGCCCGGCCATGCGCCAGCGCCTGGTCCACCTGGACCTGGAACGGCCGCGGATCCAATTCAAACAGCAGCTGGCCGGCCACGACGTCATCGCCATCCTGGAAGTGAAGCTTCTGGATGTGCCCCCGGACGCGCGACCGCACCTCTACCACGGACGACGACTCCAGAAAGCCGTTATACTCGTCCTCGTCCGTCAGTTCCCGCACGGTCGGCTGACCGACGTTCACCTTGGGCGGCGGCGGCGTGGCCGAGGCGGCCGGCGACCGGCGGCAGCCGGGGACCCAGATGGCCAGGGACAGCGCGACCAACAACAGAGCAACCGTGGACTTGCCTGGCGTGAGCATGAACACTTCCCCACATCACAACTGCGAACGGATGCCCAACACCCTCTACACGAACGGTGCCTAATTTATCCTCGTAACGTCACTCGCACCAGTCCCTCACGTGGGTGATATTCCCCACCGAATTGCATTTTTCCGCGGCTGGCGAGACAATAGTGGCGGGTGCCGCCTGTGCACTTCCTGCTCAAGACTGGAAGACATGCGTGCGCCGCGCGTCCTGGCAGGCAGTCGCGGTCTGGCCGCAGCGCCGCGGCGTCCACGCGCGAGACCCGCCGCTAGCAAAGGGCTGGAGCGATGCGTATCGTCCACAAGCTGCTGCTTGTCACCGTCCTTCCAGCGCTGCTGATCTGGACGGTCGGAATCTACGCCACGAGCGTCAGCCAGCAAAGTCTGCGCACGGCGATCGAGGGGACGGCCTTGGCGCGTGCCCGGGCTGTGATGGACGAAATCGACCGCATCGTGCAGACCCGCCTGGCTCAATGGAACGCGTACTCGCGGAGCGAGCTGGTCCAGTCCACGCTGGTCGCCTCCAACGCCGCCTTCGTCGCGTCGGGGCGCGATCCGCAGGAAATGATGGCGGCGGTGGATGCCGCCTGGCAGGCGGCGCCGGAGGACACGCTGACCGACCAGATGCGGTCGCTGATGGACAACGCGTTGGCGCGCGACCTGGTCGTGTGGATCGACAATCGCAGCGAGGGGTCTGAGCACGCCGTGTTTGGCGAAGTGTTCTTCACCAACCGGTTCGGGGCGAATGCCGCGCAGTCGAGCCGCACCACCGACTACCGCCAGGATGACGAGGTGTGGTGGCAGCGGGCCATGCAGGACGGCCTGTACGTGACCGACGTCGATTTCGACACCAGCGCAGGCATCTACTCCATCGACATCTGTCTCCGCGTTGACGAGGAGGATGGCGACACGCTGGGGGTCCTGAAGGCGGTCATGAACATCCAGGAGGTGTTCAGCGTGATCGATCACCGATCGCGGCGCAGCGACACAGGCAACGGCCTCGTGCTGCTCACCGCCACTGGCCGGATCATTCGCATCGGCAACACGCCCAGCGATCCACTGGCGGATGGTTCCTACTATCTCAACAGTGCCGGGCTTGGCCCGGACTCGTCGGAAGCCATCGCCTGCTACGCGGACCCGGTGACGGGCGAGGAACGCATCGGGGCATTTGCGCGGTCGCAGGGCTACGGGCGCTTTCCCGGCCTCGGCTGGATCGTGCTCGACGAGCGGCAGGCATCCGGCGTGTTCGCCCCGATCTACCAGCTGCGGCGCCGGATCATCTGGCTGTCGCTGCTGGCGACCATCGTCGCCGTCGCGATCGGCGGCCTGATCGCGCTGTCGCTGTCGCAGCGCGTGGCGCGCCTGGTCGAGGCCACCGATGCGGTCGCGCGCGGCGAGCTGGACACGACGGTAACCACCCGCGGCCACGACGAGATCACGCGCCTGGCCGGCCGTTTCAACCACATGAGTGTGGAGTTGCAGCGGGTCAATCACGACCTGGTGCTGGCGCGGGACGAAGCCCGGGACGCCAACATCGCCAAGAGCAGTTTTCTGGCGAATATGAGCCACGAGATCCGCACGCCGATGAACGGCATCATCGGTATGAGCGAGCTGCTGTCCCACTCGTCACTCACCGCTGAGCAGCGCGACTACCTGAACATGATCCAGCAGTCGGCCGACGCACTGCTGCGTCTGCTCAACGACATCCTCGACTTCTCCAAGATCGAGGCCGGCAAACTGGAACTGGAAGAGATTCCGTTCAATGTGCGCGAGTGCGTGGGGCAGACCGGCCAGACGCTGTCCCTCCGCGCCGCGGAGAAGAACCTGGAAATGGCCTGCCGGATCGCGCCCGGCATTCCCGACATGTTGCGCGGAGATCCCGGCCGGCTGCGGCAGATCATTGTGAACCTGGTCGGCAACGCCATCAAGTTCACGGAGCGCGGCGAGGTCGTGCTGGACGTGAGCGAGCAGTCCCGCACGGCGGACCGCGTGCGGCTGCACTTCTCGGTCCGGGATACGGGCATCGGCATCCCGCGCGAGAAGCAGGGGAAGATTTTCGATGCGTTTGGGCAGGCGGATGCGTCGACCACGCGGCAGTACGGCGGAACCGGGCTCGGCTTGACCATCTCCCGGCAACTGGTCGAGATGATGCACGGCACCATCTGGCTCGAGAGCGAGGTGGGCCAGGGGACGACGTTCCACTTCCTGGCGGAGTTTCCCCTGGTCGACGCCAGCGCCAGGCAGGAACCGGCCGAGCTGGGTTCGCTGCGCGGGACGCGCGTCCTGATCGTCGACGACAACCAGACGAACCGCCGCATCTTCGAGGAGATTCTCAAGTCGTGGCACATGCGGACCGTCTCCGTGGACAATCCCATGAGCGGCTTGGCCGAACTGTCGGAAGCCGCCGCCCGCGGCGCGCCGTTCGACGTGGTCCTGCTCGACTGCATGATGCCCGGCATGGACGGCTTCGAGTTCGCGGAACGGGTCCGCGCTGACACGCAACTGCACCACGCCAGACTGGTTATGGTGTCGTCCGCCGCCCAGGCCGGGCACGCGGAAAGATGCCGCCAGCTGGGCGTCATCCGCTACCTGACGAAACCGGTGCTGCAGTCGGAACTGCTCAACACCTTCCTCAATGTGTTCGCTACCGAGATCGCCCGGGACGTCGCCGCTGCACCGCCGACCGATGCCATGCAAGCCGAGCGGCCGCTGCGAATCCTCCTGGCGGAAGACGGCAAGGTCAATCAGCGCGTTGCCGTCGGGCTGCTGCACCGGCGCGGCCACCAGGTCAGCATCGCCGAGGATGGCCGGCAGGCGATCGCGGCGTGGTCCGCCGAACCCTTCGACCTGATCCTGATGGACGTGCAGATGCCGGAAATGGACGGCTACGAAGCGACCGCCGCGATCCGCCAGAGCGAGCGACAGATCGGCGGGCACATTCCGATCGTCGCGATGACCGCCAGCGCCATGAAGGGAGACCGGGAACGGTGCCTCGCCGCCGGCATGGACGGCTACGTTGCCAAACCGATCGAACCGGACCAGCTCTACGCAGCAATCGAGAAGTTCGCTTTCCAGGAACCGCTGGCCGACACCGCTCACGGCGCTGGTAAAGAGGAGTAGCGCGGATGCGGCCGCCCGGGCCGGGCGATCGCCGGCGTCCCACCGCAGTATTGCCAGCCGCCCCAGTCCCGCGTCTCCACTCGCGGCGCAGGGAGGCACGCGGAGACGCGACAGGGTCGAAAAGGTTTCACAGGGACTGCAACGTGCCTGTCGATACGGGTACCATGGAAGGGCATCTTTATCACTCCCCGCAGCATGAGGGCGCGATCATGACCATTCGGTTTCTGGCAGGCCTGGCAGCCTTGGCCATCACGCTCGTATGTCCGGTGTGCGGTCCTCCCTGTGTCGCTCAGGAACCGGCGGATCCCGCCGCCTGGGCTGCCCAGGTCGAGGCGCATGCGCCGCCGCAGCCCACGGCCGCACTCAAGGGGGCCCCACCCCGCCAAGCCTTGGTCTTCTCACTGGCGACCGGCTATCAGCACAGTGTGACGCCGTACGTCAACAAAGTGCTGCAGACGCTGGCACAGAAGTCCGGCGCGTTCGCGGTGACGATCTCACAGGATATCGAAGACCTGACCGCGGAGAAGCTCGCGTCCTGCGATCTGCTCGTGCTGAACAATACCTGTTCTGTCGGAGAACGCCGCAATCTGTTTCTCGACGTGCTGGAGTCGGATTCGCATTACAGCGGTTTGTCCGATGCGGAGCGGCAGCAGCGGAGCGCTGCGCTGGAGCAGGGTCTGCTCGACTTCGTACGCGGTGGCAAGGGGCTGGTCGTCATCCACGGCGCCCCCACGCTGCTGAACAACTCGGCCGAATTCACCCGGATGGTGGGGGGCGCGTTCGACTATCATCCGCCGTGCCAGCAGGTCACGGTGCGCGTCGTCGAGCCGGACCATCCGCTCGTGGCTGCGTTTCGCGGCGCAGGACCGCTGGTCTATGAAGACGAACCGTATTGCTTCAAAGGGGCCTACGACGACGGGGATTTCCTGCCGCTGCTGGCGTTCGATACGGCCAGCGTGAACGATCCGGCGGGACGTTTTGCCGACGCGCAGCGCTACGCGGCCTGGATCAAGCCCTACGGCGCAGGCCGCGTGTTCTTCTGCTCGCCGGGCCATGTTCCGGACGTCTACACCCATCCCGCGCTGCTGCGCTTCGTGCTCGACGGGATGCAGTATGCCGCCGGCGACCTGCGCTGTGCCGACACGAAGTGAGTGGTCAGAAGGGAACCTCGTCGTCGCCCTGGCCGGCATCGGTTAACTGGTCGTTGACCGAGCTGGCATCCGCGGCCGGCTTCTGGCCGAGCACGCGGAAGTTCAGCGCTTCGGCGTTCAGGAAGTATTTGACTTCGCTGCTGGGGTCGCGCTGCCACTTGCGACCGTTCAGGCGGAACTCCACTTCCACGTCGTCGCCGACATTGAGTTGGTCCGCCTTGTCGCAGCCGTCCTGCGTGAAATCCAGAGGCACATAATTGACGAAGCGGCCGTTGTCCTGTTCCAGCACGACCAGCCGCTTGCGAAACCCCTTCTGTCCGAATGTCTTCGTCTCGTCAATCAGGTGCACTACGCCACGGACCTTTCCATCACCCATTGTGCGATCATCCCTTCAGCTGCAGCCACTCGTTCTGCCCGGTCGAACTCCAATGCCGAAGCGCATATTACAGCAGTTGCGGCGGCCTGGCGGAAGCCCCGCGCCGGGCGCGGCGGGTCTAGCCAACCGGCCGGGTCGCCCCCTAAGATGGACAAGTAGGACCGACCGTAATTGACGCCTTGCTTGGGAGTTCCGTGCTCCGGGGGGCCCCGTGTCGCTGACGTTCGACCAGATCCTGTCCTGGCTGCAAGAGGATGACGGTCAGCGTCTTGACAGGCTGTGGCAGGAGGCCGATCGCGTGCGGCGCGAGCAGGTCGGCGAGGAAGTGCACCTGCGCGGTCTGCTGGAGATCAGTAACTACTGCGACCGCACCTGCCAGTACTGCGGGATCCGGCAGCCGAATGTCCACCTGGACCGGTACCGAATGACTCCGGAGGAGATCCGGGCCGGGGCCGACGAGGCGGTGGCGCGCGGCTATGGCACGGTGGTCCTGCAGGCGGGCGAGGACCCGGCGCTGGATCTGAGCGGCCTGTGCGACGTGATTCGCACAATCAAAGACGAGACGCCGCTGGCGGTCACCTTGAGCCTGGGGGAGCGGACGGTAGCCGAGCTGGCCGCCTGCCGGCGTGCCGGGGCCGACCGGTACTTGCTGCGTTTCGAAACGTCGAACCGGGAGTTGCTGGAACATCTGCATCCGCCCCGCGCCGGAGATCCCCCCACGCACCGGCTGGCCCTGCTGCGGGTGCTGGACGAACTGGGATACGAGGTGGGCAGCGGGGTCATGGTGGGCCTGCCTGGCCAGACGCTTGCCGATCTGGCGCGCGACGTGCTGCTCTTCCAGCAGCTGGATCTCGACATGATCGGGATCGGCCCGTACATCCCGCACCCGCACACCCCCCTGTTCCAGGAACTCCGTGCCGCCGACCCTCCGTGCGCGGGGCAGGCAACCGCGGATGAACTCACAACGTATAAGATGATGGCGCTGGCGCGTCTGGCGTGCCCACAGGCGAACATCCCGAGCACGACGGCGCTGGCCACAGTCAATCCGCAGGCCGGGCAACTGCTCGGCCTGATGCGGGGAGCCAACGTGCTGATGCCCAACCTGACGCCCGTCCCGTATCGGCGTCGCTACGAGATCTACCCGAACGGAGCCGGGTCGGAGCGGACGGCGGCCGAGAGTGCGAGCGTGGCGTTGGAGCAGGTTTTGGCGTTGGGCCGCCGGGTAGGCCGCGGGCGGGGTGATTCTGTCAAACGACGGGTGCGGCGCCGGGCAACTGTGCCGGGGCCGACGGAGTGAACGACAATGAGCACACCAGAACGCGGACGTCGGCTGAGCGCAGGCGCGCGGGACTTCATTGACGATGCCCTGCTGACGTCCTACCTGGATCGGCCGGCCGACCCGGGGCAGGTGCGTGACATTGTGGCCAAGAGCATGGCGAAGCAGCCGCTGGAGGTGGCCGAGACCGCGGTGCTGCTCAACGCGACCCGGCGCGACCTGGTGGAATCGCTCTTCGACGCAGCCCGGCAGCTCAAACGCGACGTGTACGGCAACCGCATCGTACTGTTTGCGCCGCTTTACGTCGGCAATTACTGCACGAACGACTGCGCGTACTGTGGCTTCCGGCGCTCCAATGCGGGCGCCGTGCGCCGCACGCTCGACAGCGAGGAGCTGGCGGCCCAGGTGGCGACGCTGGAGCGGAAGGGTCAGAAACGGTTGATCCTGGTGTTTGGCGAGCATCGGCGGTACTCGCCCGAGTTCATTGCCGAGTCGGTGCGGACCGTGTATGCGGTGCGGGAGGGGCGGGGGGAAATACGGCGCGTGAACATCAACGCCGCACCGCAGGATCACGCGGGGTTCCGCACGATCCACGAGGCCGGGATCGGCACGTACCAGATCTTCCAGGAGACGTACCATCACGGTACCTACGCCGCCATCCACCCGGCCGGGACGAACAAGGCCGACTATCTGTGGCGGCTCGATGCGCTGGACCGCGCCTGGGAAAGCGGCTGTGACGACGTGGGCATCGGCGCGTTGTTCGGCCTCTACGACTGGCGCTTCGAGGTACTCGGCCTCGTCGCGCACGCGCGGCACCTGATGGACAAGTTCCACTGCGGCCCGCATACCATCAGCTTTCCGCGTCTGCGCCCGGCGTCCGGAGTCCGGATGACCGAGCAGTGGCTGGTCGGCGATGACGACTTCAAGCGGCTGGTGAGCATCCTGCGGCTGAGCGTCCCGTACACCGGCATGATTCTCACGGCCCGCGAGCCGGCGGCGCTGCGCCGGGAGATCCTCGGCTTCGGCGTCTCCCAGATCGATGCCGGCAGCCGCATTGAGCTGGGCGGGTACACCGAGGCCGGTGACGCGCAGCAGCAGATCCAGGAGCGCGAGCAGTTCGAACTGGGCGACATCCGGTCGCTGGACGACGTGATTCGCGAACTGCTGGTGGAAGGCTACATCCCCAGCTTCTGCACAGCCTGCTACCGGCTGGGACGCACTGGCGAGCAGTTCATGGAGTTTGCCATCCCCGGCTTCATCCAGCGGCTGTGCACCCCCAACGCGTTGACCACCCTCCAAGAGTACCTTGTCGATTATGCTTCGCCGGCCACCCGCGCCGCGGGCGAACGGCTGCTGGCACAGCAGCTGGCGGACATGCCCGACGGCGATCAGAAACGGGAACTGCTGCGGCGGCTGGAACGCATCGCCACGACCGACGAGCGCGACCTGTATTACTGAATGCGCACCAAGGACTGAGAAAGGACCTGCTCCATGCGGCGCACACCGCGCGGCAACCGGTTGCACATTGCCCTCTTTGGACGCCGCAACGCCGGCAAGAGCTCGCTGCTCAACGCGCTCACCCGACAGGACGTGTCACTGGTGTCGGAGGTGGCCGGCACGACCACGGACCCGGTCGAGAAGGTGATGGAGTTTCTGCCGATCGGGCCGGTGGTGTTCATTGACACGGCCGGCATCGACGACTGCGGCGCGCTGGGGGCGCTGCGCGTGCAGAGGACGCGGCGCGTCCTCGACCGCACCGACTTGGCCGTGGTGGTGGCGGCGGCCGGCGCCTGGGGGGACTTCGAAGCGGCGCTGATCGCAGAACTCGCCGGGCGTCAGATCCCCTGCATCGCCGTGTTCAACAAGGCGGACCAGGGCCGGCCCGCGGACGACGCGCGCGCGCAGCTGGCCGCCGCGCACATCCCGCTGGTTGAGACGGTGGCCACCGCCGGGACCGGCCTGCTGGACCTGCGTGAGGCTCTGATCAACATCGTGCCGCCCGACTTCCTCGATCCGCCGGCGATCGTGGCCGATCTGGTGCCCGCCGGCGAGCTGGCAGTGCTCGTCGTGCCCATCGACAAGGAAGCGCCCCGGGGCCGGCTGATTCTGCCACAGGTCCAGACGATTCGCGACCTGCTGGACAACGACTCCTACTGCCTGGTGGTGAAGGAACGCGAATTGCGGCCTGCGCTCGAGCGACTCCAGCGCCCTCCGGCACTGGTGGTGACCGATTCGCAGGCGTTTGCACAGGTGGCGGCCGACACGCCACCGACAGTCCCACTGACCTCCTTCTCGATCCTCTTCGCCCGCCACAAAGGAGATCTGACCGAACTGGTGCGCGGGGCGGTCGCCATCGACCGGCTGCGGGCCGGGTCCCGCGTGCTGATCTGTGAAGCCTGCACCCACCATCCGATTGAGGATGACATCGGACGCGTCAAGATCCCGCGCTGGCTGCAGCAGTACGTGGGGGGCGAACTGGAGTTCGTGCACTACCAGGGGCACGATTTTCCCGAGAATCTGAACGGGATGGAACTGGTGGTGCACTGCGGATCGTGCGTGCACAACCGGCGGGAAATGCTATCACGCATCCTCCAGTGCCACCGCGCCGGAGTCCCGATCACGAACTATGGTTTGACGATCGCCTATTCTCTGGGCATCTTCGAACGGGCGCTCGAACCTTTCCCGGCGGCGCTGGCCGTGTACCGGGCGAGCCGGGGATAGCTGCCGGGCTCTGCCCGCAGCCGGCTGCGGCCGCCAGCCCGGTTTGCCGCCGAGACGTCGCCCGCTGCATTCCCCGGCCCGATCCGTGTTATACTCGCCCGCGGGGTAGGATCGCGGTGACTGAAAACCCCGAGCGGGAGGGCTGGTCATGGGAATCGTGCAGCTGTGGTGCGGCTTGGCTCTGTGCGTCGCGGCGGACGCGCCCACCTGGGACGCCGTCGAGGGGTTCCGTCCGGACGCCAATCCGTCGGGCGCGTGGGCCTACGGTTACACCGTGCCCGGCAGATTGCCGTTCACCCCCTACAACACGCAGGGCGCAACCGGTGAAGGGCTCGCCTGCTGGTGGGCAGACCACTGGACGACGGTGGGGGGCGTGATCGCGCAGAGCCCGCACGAGGGGCCGCGCGAGATCAACGGCTTCCGCTTCGTGCCGGGCTGGTTGCTGCTCCATCCCGGCCCCCAGGATCAGAAAGCCACGCTGCGCTTCACGGCGCCGGACGACTGTCCGGTCCTGCTCAACGCATGCTTTGCCGGGACCCACGCGGTCACGTCGACCGATATCCAGGTGCGCCACGGCGCGCAGGAGCTGTTCCGTGCCGACGTGCGGGGTGTGGCGGACTGGCTCCACCCTGAACGCACTCCCCAGGCCGTGGCATCCTGCACGCAGCTGGTTCCACTTCGCGCGGGCGAGTCGGTCGACGTGCTTGTCGGGTTCGGCGGCGACGCCCACACGTGCGACTACACGGCGGTCCGGCTGACGTTGACCCCGCTGGAAGAAGAGCTGCGAACGGTGACGGGCACAGTCGAGTCGTTCACCGGGCCGCTGGCCGGATGCCGCGTGAGTACCGCGCTGGTTGGCCAGGAGATTGCGGTACAGACGGACGCGGCCGGTGTGTTCGCGATGCTGCTGCCGGCTGGGAAGTGGCAGTTGCGCGCCGCCAAGGCGCAGTACGAACCCTGGCAAGGTGAGGTCACTGTTGCGGACGACGGGGCGGTTCTGCCCCGCATCACGTTGCCGCTGGCCGTGGACCACTCCTACACGTTTGCTCCGCCGCATCGGCTGACGCTGTCGTGGCCCGGCGCCAGCGCCAAGACGCTGGTCGACGTGCACGCCGACCATGTCCGCATCGGGTGGACATATCGCGACCTGACGGAGGTGCCGCTGGGCGCGCCCCCCCTTCCCAACGCCGACCACTTCGTCGACATCGTCCCGTCGCTCGATGGAGCGGCGTTCGCCCGGCACAGCTGGGAGCGTGCGCAGCAGGGGTTGCCGCTGTTGATCGACCGGTACGAGAGCGAGGGGGTCTCGCTGCGCTGCGAATACATTGGCGGGCGTGACGGGATGGTGGCGCGCATGATCGCGGCGAACAGCACCGCCGCGCCGCACACGATCGCCGTGCGATGTCTCGATGCGGCGGGAGGCCAGGCCGTGGACTGGACATCGGCCGACGGGCGCGGCGACGCGCTGACCGACCCCGGCCACCAACGGCTGCGATTCCTCACCGTGGGTGCGCCCCACCACTTGCGCGATGCCGACATGGCGGCCCAGTTGTGGCGTGTGGGGCCGGGTGAGACATGCACGGGCTACTTGGTGCGGCCGGCAGCGGCTGGGTTGGATGCCTTGCCAGCGTACCGGCAGCGCGACTGGTCCGCGGCATTCGACGAGGCGGTTGCCCGCTGGCACATGCGGCTGGACCAGGCGATCCGCATTGAGCTGCCCGACGCCCGGATGCAGCAGGCGTTCTATGCGTGCGTGGCCGATCTGCTCACCATGCAGGAGCAGGCGGCGAACGGCAAACTCACCCAGACCACCGGGAGCGAAGTCTATCGTTTCTCGAATGCCGGCGATTGTGCCGGTGGCGTGGTCGGCCTCGCGCTGGCCGGACTGCTCGATAATGCCGTCGAAGTCTTCGACACGCAGTTCCACCTGGCCCAGGACGACGGCAACTGGGCCGGCGGTTACTTCGCGGACTTTGTCGCCTTCTCCGGCTTGAAGGCGTGGGTCGCCATGGTCTTCTATCAGCTCAATCACGACCGGGACTTCCTGGCAGACCTCTATCCCTACATGCTTCGCGACGCGCGGTGGCACGCTCAGCGCCGTGCGCAGCAGCGACGCACCGGACCGGACGGCCGTCCCATCCGTGGCTACGGGTTGATCCAGCCGACGATGCACGACTGCGGCATGAACGACGCGACCGGTACCGGCGTGTTCATCCCCCACAACACCTGGGCCGTGTACGCCGACAAGGTCGCCCTGGACGTCGCCCGTATTCTGGACCAAGAGGCCGACATCGCCGAGCTCGAGACTATCTATCGGGCGGGGCGCGAGGATCTGTTGGCTGCGATCGCGCAGGGCGCCATCCAGGAGGAACACTACCGCTGGATCCCCAGTTCACCCAACGATCCGTCGGGCAGCTTCTGGGGCGCGCTCAACACGGCCCTCCCCTGCGGCCTGCTGGCGCTGGACGACCCGCTGGTCGAAGGGACCATTGCCAAGATGGAGTCGTTCGTGAGCGCAGGGGGGCTGACGCGTTTCACCGGCTGGCAGCAGGAGGGGCTGTGGACGGCCGTCGTGCTCGACAACCTGGGGATGGTCTATCTGGCGCGCGGCGAGGCCGACAAGTTTGCCTGCCAGCTCTACGCGGCGGTCAACCACGCCTCCCTGCTCGACACCTGGCCCGAAGAACGCGACGTGCGTCCGGGAACCACGACGGTTACCGGCGACCGGCAGCACATCTGGACCTCGGGCTCGTTCCTCACGGCCTTGCGCGCGGCCCTCGTGGTGGAACGCGGCGAGACGCTGTGCCTCGGCACGGGCTTGCCGCGTGAATGGCTCGCCTCCGGGCGCCCGATCCGCGTGACGGGGGCGCCGACCGCGTTCGGCCCCACGTCGTTCGATCTCTGCTACGACCGGCAACAGCACGCGCTGGCCGGATCGGTGTCGGTGCCGGAGCCGTGCGCCGCGCGGCAGCTGCGGATTCACCTCCGCCTGCCGGCCGGGTTGACGCCCCGTGCTGGCGACCTGCCGGCCGGCCTGCGCATCGAGCTGGCACAACCTCTCGCGGCTGGCGCACCGCCGTGCCCTGTGCTGGTCTGCGATGCGCCGCGCGGCACCCTGCGCTTCAGCGTCCCGCTCGATGACGCGCGGTAGCGCCCGGGCGGGCCGGCGGCACCGCCCGCGTCTCTGTGCGTGCCGCGGCGCGTGCGGTAGGTCGCCTGGCAGCCGGGGCGGTCGCTGCGGCGGCGGCGCTAGACAGGGCTGCGGGCCTCGTACTTCGTGTGCAGCAGGTGGTGCGGGCGTTCGCCCAGCGGGTGGCCGAGGAACTCCTCGTAGAGCATTTTCAGCGCCGGGTTCTCGTGCGATTTGCGGAGCGTCTTGCCTTCATCTTCACGGTAGATGGCGGCGATGCGTGCCTTGCGGACGTTGTCGTCGGTGAACCGGGGCTGGCCGCCACCGCCGATGCAGCCGCCGGGGCAGGTCATCACTTCGACGAAGTGGTACTGCTTCTGTCCGGCGCACACCGCTTCCACCAGCTGGTGCGCGTTGTTCAGCCCGTGCGCCACCGCCACGCGCACTTCGACGCCGTTGAGGAATGACCAGTCGGGCAACGCGTGGTCGATCGTCACGGCAGCCTCTTTCACGCCGGCCAGACCGGCTACCGGTGTCACGTGCAGGTTATCCATCGGCAGCGGTCGCCCGGTCACGACTTCATACGCGGTGCGCAACGCCGCTTCCATCACGCCCCCCGTATTGGCGAAGATGTCGGCCGCTCCGGACGAGAGTCCGAGTGGTGCATCCATCTCTTCGTCGGGGAGGGCGTCGAAATCGATTCCCGCCGCTCGGACCATCTTGCCGAGTTCCCGGGTGGTGAGCACGGCATCGACATCCCGCGTGCCGCTGGCACACATTTCCGGCCGCTGGCACTCGAACTTCTTGGCTGTGCAGGGCATCACCGACGCGACGAAGATCTGCTCCGGCGTCACGCCGAGCTTCTGCGCATAATAGGTCTTGGCCAGCGCTCCGAACATCTGCTGGGGGGACTTGCACGTCGACAGGTTGGGCAGGATCTGCGGATGGAAATATTCGGCGAACAGGATCCAGCCTGGTGAACAGCTGGTGAACATGGGGAGTGCCACCGGCTGCTTGTCCACCAGCGCCGTGCGCAGGCGCGCCAGCAGTTCGGCGCTTTCTTCGACGATCGTCACGTCGGCCGTGAAGTTGGTATCGAACACCGCGTCGAATCCGAGACGCCGCAACGCGGCGGTCATCTTGCCGGTCACGAGTGTGCCGGGGGGGTAGCCGAAGCACTCTCCCAACGCGGCCCGAATGGCGGGCGCGGTCTGCACCACGACGTGTTTATCGGGATCGTCAATCGCGTCCCACACGCGATCCACATGCGGTTGTTCGGTGATGGCACCGACCGGGCAGACGGCGGCGCACTGGCCGCACTGCACGCACGCCACCGTGGAGAGGTCGCGGTTGAAGGCCGGGCCGATGGCCGTGTCAAAACCGCGTCCCTGGGCCCACAGGGCTCCGACGTGCTGGATCTCCGCGCACACACTCACGCAGCGGCGGCACTTGATGCACTTGCCGTGGTCGCGCATCAGACCCGGCGTGGAGACGTCGATGCGTTTGCGGGTCTTCTGCCCGGTGAAGCTGATCGTCCGGATGCCCAGCTCCGCAGAGAGGGCCTGCAATTCGCAGTCCTCACGACGATCGCAGGTCTGGCAGTCTCCGTCGTGCTCGGACAACAGCATTTCCACCACCATGCGCCGTGCCTGCCGGACGCGCCGCGTGTTGGTCCGCACCCGCATGCCTTCTGCGACCGGCATGGAGCAGGAAGCGGCCAAGTTGATCATGCCCTCGATCTCCACCACGCAGACGCGGCAGGCGCCGATCGCCTGCAACCGCTCGACGTAGCACAACGTCGGAATGCGGACCCCGACCTTCTGAGCGGCATGCAGGATAGTAGTGCCCTTGGGCACGGTGACGGGCGTGTCGTTGATCGTCAGATGGATCATGGTCTCTCAATTCTCCACAAGGACCTTCAGGACGCACGGGCGTCTACTGGTGTGCGGCACAATGCGCCGGTTCGTCTTTGCCGTTCGCGCGCCGGCCGTAGTCGCAGCGCAGGCAGCGGTGGGCCTGGCGGAGCGCCACGGCCTCGCGCCACGGCTGCTCCACCTCGTCGAAGTTGTTGCTGCGCCGCTCGACGGGGATCAGCGGCAGGTGTTCTCGCGGTTCACCCGACGGTCCTGCGTCCGGATCGAAGAACGTGTCGACTTCGTGCAGCTCGCGCCAGAACGCGTGCTCGCGCCCCGTGAGGTACTTGTCGATCCCCACCGCCGCACGCTCGCCCGCCGCGACCGCCTCGACCACCGAGGAGGGTCCGCTGACCGCATCCCCCCCCGCAAATACCCACTTGGTCGAGGTCTGGCCCGTCACGGCGTCTGCCAT
>DAISIS010000001.1:0-39028 GCA_036821925.1 Pirellulaceae bacterium | reverse complement strand
GGTGGTGGACGAAGTCGTGGCCGAAATCGCAGTCCCGACGATGTCCTGATGCGGGAGGTGCGTGCAGCCGCCATGCGCTGGATCACTGTGGCCATCCTGATTCTGGTGCTGGCGCTCGTCCTGCGAATGGAGCTGCTGGCGTACGCCATGTATGTGTTCCTGGCGATCCTGGTGATCAGCCGCGGGGTGTCGCAGGCCTGGGCCCGGAGCGTGGCGGCGCAGCGCGAGTGCAATCGGCTGACGGCCGAAGTCGGAGACACGGTGGCCGTGGTTGTGACCCTGGAGAACACGGGCCGGCTACCCATCGCCTGGCTTCTGGCCGAGGACCTGCTGCCCCGCCGGGCTTTGATGTTCCGCCCGCCCGACCTGCAGCTGCGCGGCCATCGCCTCCAGCTGCAGATGATCCGGCCGCACGGCCGGAAATCCCTCCGCTATCAGCTCGTCTGCAATCGCCGCGGCTACTATCAGCTCGGGCCCCTGGTCGCCGAGACCGGGGATCTGTTCGGCCTGCACCGGCGCTTCCGCGTGGTGACCGAGCCCCATTTCCTGATGGTCTACCCGCCCATCATGCCGCTCGCGGGATTCGAGCTCGCTTCACGGCGACCGATCGGCGAAGTGCGGATGACCTATCGGCTGTACGAAGACCCGACCCGCATCGCCGGGGTCCGTGCCTATCAGCCGGGTGATCCGCTCAACCGGGTCCACTGGCGCGCCACGGCCCGCACCGGCGCGCTGCACAGCAAGGTTTACGAGCCCTCGTCGGTCGCCGGCGCGACGGTGCTGCTGGAATTCCACCACGCCAGCCATCCAGCGCGTCACGAACCGTTCCGCAGCGAGCTGGCCGTGGTGGCCGCCGCGTCGATTGCCCACGCGGTCTACACGATGGGGCAGCAGATTGGGCTGATCACCAACGGCCGCGATGCCGCCGACCGGATCCGCGTCGAAGGCTGGGACTTCGATCCACGCACCCGCACCCAGGCGCGGCAGGCGGCCGGCATGCGGGAACACAGCGACCGGCTGCGGCCCATTCTGGTGCCAACGCGCCGCGGCGCCGAACAGCTGCGGCGGATCCTCGAGACGCTCGCGCGCGTAGAATTGACCGACGGCCTGCGTCTGCCGGAACTGATCCGGGAAGTCGAAGGGCACATTCCGCGCGACGCCACGCTCATCGTCATCGTGCCTGAGGTGACGACCGAGACGGTGGTCACGCTGCAGGACCTCCGGCGCCGAGGACTGGCCGTCACCGCCATGCTCAATGTGTACGATGAGCATGACTATGCGGCCGGGGCGGGATCGCTCACGGCCGTGGGCATCGAGACACATCACCTGAAAGATGAAGCCGCCGTTTCCCACATCTGCCAACAAGTCGTCATGCGTTAGCCAGACAGGTCCCATATGGTCACACGGCCCCGCCAGACACTCGTGGATTACCTGGTCATCGGGATCAGCCCCGCTCTGATCATGGGGATGGTGGGGAGCCTGCTGTTCTTCCTGTTGACGATCCTCTATCACGGCCAGTATGGCGCGCGGCTGACCTTCATCTTCGCCATGTTCACGCTGGCCATCGTGCTCATCGCGCGCATCTCGATGGAGAACGGCATCGAGTACGCGTCGCTGTTCGCCATCCCCCTGGCCATCCTGACATTCCTGGCCATGGTCAAGTTCGCGGAAATTCAAGGGCCGCTGGCCCCGTACAGCAGCCTGATCAACGCGGGGTTCCTGGCCGTCGTCTGGTGGAGCGCCCACAAACTGACCTGGGACTGTACGTTCATCGACGACCAGCAGGATGCGTCCGGGGAGGGACTGCTGCAGGGAATGGGGTTCGATGCCGACACGGTGGAACAGCAGGTCCACGCCGTCCAGCCCCGCGAGGGACTGCCGTCACCCGCAAACCGTCCACATGACCCGACCAGCGCGGCGCCCGGCGATCCGGACTGGTATCAGCGGATGGTCGAGCGGCGGCGGCGGCCTCATACGCCGGGCGTCTGGGTCCTGTACTACGCTCTGGCTGCCCTGCCTCTGTTCGGAGTGGGACAGTGGCTGCTCCCCGCCACCGACGTCGCCAGTCGTGCCCACGCCTTTCGACTCATCTGTGTCTACGTGGCCTGCGCGCTGGCGCTGCTGCTGACCACCAGTTTCCTGGGATTGCGCCGGTATTTGCGGCAGCGCCACGTGCCGATGCCAGCGGATATGGCCCGCGTGTGGCTCGGCCTGGGGGCCACCATGATCGTGGCAGTCCTGCTGGCCTGCCTGGTTCTGCCGCGCCCCGGCGCCACGCTGTCCCTCTCGCAACTGCCGTTCTCAATCACGTTGGACTCGAAAGACCATCGGCAGACCAGCCCCCACGCCCTCGGCCGTGACGGGACAGAGCGGACCGAGCACGCCACGGCCACCCGCCCGACCAAACAACCCTCGTCATTCACCTCCGAACACCCGCCAACGGATCAGTCGCCTGCAGGCTCGGGCCCCACTGGACAGGAAGCAGATGGCGCGAAGCGACAGGCGGCGCCGACCGCTTCGCAGTCCCGCACACCGCCGAACTCGGAGAGTCCACAACCGGATGCGCAACACGATCCGCAGCAGTCCGGGGCTGCAACACCGGATCCGGATTCCGGCCGGGCATCCGACGACGGCCCCACGCCACGCGATACGCAGCAGCCGGGCGGCTCCGAACAGGCCCGTCAAGCTGAGGACCCGGCTGGAGACAGCGGCCCCGTGAAGCCGGAGCCCGGGCAGGCCCGCGGTGCGCAGCCTGAGCCTGAACACGACCGGCCGCAGCCAGCCGCGGCCGATCGCCCGCCCGAACCGGCGCACCAGCAGAAGCTGCCTCCGTCGTCGCCGCCACTTTCCCGATCCCGTCCGCCCCGGAGTCCGAGCCAGATCGGGTCCGCCCTGCTGCGCGCTGTTGGCCCGTTCTTGAAGCTGTTGCTGTTCGTCGGGCTGTTGTGTGCCGCGCTCTTCTGCGCCTGGAAATACCGCGCACAAGTCCGCCAGGCGCTCGCTCAGCTGTGGCGGGACCTGCAGCACCTGTGGGCCAGTCTGTGGGGTCGACGCGCGCCGTCCGACGCTGCGTCCGCGGCGTTGGAGCAGCCGCAGGCGGAGCCGCCCGCACCATCGTTCGCCAGCTACCAGGATCCGTTTGCCACCGGCCGGGCCAAGCGTTATACGACCGAACAGCTCGTCTGCTACACGTTTGCAGCGCTCGAGGCCTGGGGGCGTGAACACGGGTGCGCACGCGCCCCGGACCAGACGCCGCTGGAGTATGCTCAGCGGCTCGCAGGCCGGCACGCCGCCTTGGGCCCGGACACGCACCTGCTGGCCGAGCTCTACTGTCAGCTGGTCTACGGCCGCCAGCCGATCGCGGTTGAGCGCCGCACCAATCTCCGCCGCCTCTGGCAGCATCTCTGCCAGAACGTCTGACATCCCGCCAGATGCGCCGGAGTCTGACAACCGGTGCGTCCCGGTGGGACCACGGGGGACAGGCAAACGGGACGCCCCGTCCGATGCCTCACACGCTGGGCAGTTCGTACCCTGCGCGGCGCGGGCGATCGAGCAACTGGTTCGCCTCCTCGTCGCCGGGGAAGGTCTCGGCGTCCGGATCCCAGCGTAGAGGACGGCCGACCCAACGCACAATGTTGCCGAGGTGGCAGATCGTAGCTGAACGGTGGCCCACTTCGACGTCTGCGATGGGGCGCGATCGGTTCTTGATCGCCTGGAACCAGTCGAGCATGTGGTCGTTCACTTCGGGCAGGCGCAGCGGGAGGTCTTGCGGTGGCGTGAGCGCCAGTTCGGGCGGGTTGCTGGTGACCTCGTTGTTTCCGATCCGGATCTTCCCCCGATCCCCGATGAATTCCCCGCCGGCAGCCGGACCGTTCTCTTCCAGCCGCACCTCGACGCCGTGGGCGTACCGCATGGACACGCGATGACCACGGCTCATCAGCGCATCGCCGCGCGCGAGCGGTTCCGGTTGGGTATACACCACGGGCTCCAATCGCCCCCCTTCACAAGAGATCTCCACCGGCCCAGTGTGGTCCATCTCCAACGCCCATTGGATCTGATCGAACCCATGCGCGCCGGTTCCCGTCATTTCGCCGCCCGAGTACGGCCGCAGGGAAATCCAGCCCGGCTGGGATCGCTGCACGTAGATGTCCGGATGATAGCCCACCGGTTCCGTCATCCCGCACCACGTGTCCCAATCGAGCTGGGCCGGAACCGGCTGCGGCGGAAACTGGCTCTCCCATGGACTCGGATAGTTGGCGATGATGACCGTGTGGATCCGCCCCGCTACGCCGTTGCGGACCAGCTCGCAACCGCGGCGGTGGCCGGCCATCGACCGGCGTTGCGAACCGGTCTGCAACACCCGCCCGCACTTGCGCACTGCATCGACCAGCAGGCGTCCTTCCCGAATCGTCAGGGATAACGGTTTTTCGAGATAGATATCCTTGCCTGCCAGACAGGCGTGCAGGGCTGGCAGGACGTGCCAGTGATCGGGCGTGGCAATGACTACCGCATCGACGTCCGGTGCATCGAGTACGTCGCGATAGTCGCGGGCCACACGGCAGCCATGCTGGGCCGCGAACGCCTCCGCGCGTGGCCGGTCCACATCGGCCACGGCCACGATGCGTCCAGCGGGGGGCAACCCCGTCAACTGGTTGCCGCGTCGTCCGGCGCCGATGTAGCCGATTCCGACCTGGTCGCTGGGGGCCACCCGCCCCGCCGCTGCCAGGGTTGTCGCCGCCACGATGTGGGGACCGGTCACGGCCGCCGCCGCCAGTTGGATGCCGGCCGCCAGAAACCGCCGCCGCGTGCCACGTGTCAGACCGCGCATGACTGTGCCTCCATCTTGCGTCTATCTCTACCGCAACCCGGCCTGCAGCTCAACCACAATACCCAGAGTTTATCCGAGAACGCACACAGTATATCCGGAGTGCGAGGTGCGGCTGCCGCGCGGCGCACTGCGGGAGCGGCGTTGCGCCATCCCTGCACGCGTCAGACCCCCCGTCTGCCCAATATGTTGACCGTTCGAATCGACTCGAGTAGATTGCCTGCTGGGCGGGCGGCCGGTGCGCCGCCGGCAGCGAGTTTTGCTGCGTGGCCGATGTGCCGTGCGCAAACGGTGACGTGGACTTGTCACTCAAAGACGCGGCAGATCGTGCAGGGAAGGTCCCCAGGCACCCGGTGGTGAAAGGGGTAGCATGCGATCATCAACGCGGAGACGACAGCGCGCCGCAGCAGCGAGCCGCTTCCAGCGTCCCCAGGTCGAACGGTTGGAGCTGCGGGTCATGCTGGCCCCGGTGGGCTTCATCGAGCTGGGACCTTCCGACAATGTGGCGCTGGACCAGCCTCTCGTGGCGGTCGAGTTGCTGGAAGACGCGAACCCGGACCCGGAGATTGAAGAATGGATCAGTCTCGGCCCGAGCATCTTCAACACACTGCTGCTCGACACCGGCGCTAACAGCGTGCTGGCGATGGCCACCGCCGTGGACGATCTGCAGACTAACGGTGACTACGAGACGCAGGGCAAGTTCCTGGAGACCGGCATCGGCGGCTACCATCTGCTGGACATCTCGGCCCCGTATCGTTTTGACTTCGCGGGCACTGACGGTGTCCGCAATACCATCAGCAACGAAACGCACATTCTGTCCGATGCGACGAAAGACTTCAGCATGTTCGGTCCCTGGGGGCTGGTCGGCATGCCGGCCATGGCCGACAAGGTGACGTCGCTGGATATGACAGTCTGGTCGGGTGGCGGCAGCGGTCTGGACGCGCTGCACATGACGGTCGACTTCGCCGAGCAGGTGCCGGCGGGCGATGAGCATCGGTATGCCCTGGCGGTTGACAACCGGATCTGGTTCGAGACCGACGAGTCGATGATCTATGGCCAGCCGCCCGTGTGGGCGGACGTGCCGTTTCTGACGGCCACGCCGGCCAACGATGGAATCAGCGCAGCGGGGAACTTCCTGTTCGACACGGGGGCCCAGATCAGCGTCCTCTCGACCCACCTGGCACGTGACATCGGCCTGGACAGCAACGGCGATGGGCGGTTCGACAACAACGACGCGAATTACGTGACGTCCGAGACGGTGGCGGGTGTCGGCGGGGAGATCAGCGTTCCGGTGTTCGCCATCGACGAGCTCTATGTGACGGTCACACAGGTCGCGACCGGCAATGAGGTGGACCTGATGTGGACCAACCTGCAGTGGCTGGTCATGGACATCAGCACCGGGTCCAACGAGCTGTCGCTCGATGGAGTGTTTGGCTCCGATCTGCTGACCAGCGGCTGGTTCAATGCGTTCTTCTATCCGGGCATGCCGGACGGGTATTTCGACCGGGTCCATTTTGACTTCACGGACTGGAGCCTCGACGACGGCACGCACGAAACGCGCGCAGGCACCATCTACTTCGACGTGAATGACATTCTGGACCAGGTGCTCCCGTACGGGCCGGGCGTGCGGATCCGCGAATCGGATCGGACCACGGAAGTCATCGAAGGAGTCACGACCGACACCTACTCGATCGCCCTGTCGACAACACCGGCTGCGCCGGTGCAGATTACGATTGCGGCCGACGACCAGCTGTTGGTCAGCGCCGATGGCGGCGCGACCTACAGCCCCTCCCTCGTCCTGACCTTCACCGACCGGTTGGCGCAGACGATTACGGTCGCGGCGATCGAAGATGGCCTGCAGGAGGGCATCCATGCAGGGGTCATCACGCATTCGGTGGCGAGCACCGATGCCGATTACGACGGCGTCCAGGCGCGGGATGTGACGCCCCGCATCCTGGACTACAATGAAATGCTGATCTTCACTGCGGATGCGGCCGGCCAGGATGTAATCTCCTGGATCGACGTCGCCGAGGGTGGCGATGACGTCACCTACTGGATGCGCATGAGCGAACAACCGCTGGGTGAGACCTGGGTCGTCGTGGAAGATTTGTCTGAAGAGGTCTCCATCTACAATCCAGCCAATTCGCTGCCAGGGTTCGAGAACGTGTGGATGTTTGGCACCGGGAACTGGCACCTGCCGCAACGGGTCGAGATCACCGCGATCAACGACAACGCGCCGGAAGGACCGCACGAGGCTGAACTGGTCCACACCGCCGTGGATGTCTCCAGTTTCACGATCTCCGGCCAGAACTTCCTGACCGCCCGCATCGCCGATGATGACGCCGGCGGGGTCCGCATCACGGAACTCGACGGCAACACCTCGCTTGCGGAAGACGGTGCGACCGACAGCTACGAGATCGGGCTCACGAAGGCTCCGAGCGGCCCGGTGCAGATCACCGCGACCGCCGACACTCAGACGCAGGTCAGCGCCGACGGCGGGGCGACGTATGCCAGCGCACTAGTGCTGACGTTCACTGATCTGGCCACGCAGACCGTGACCGTGCGCGCGATTGATGACGCCGTGGACGAAAGCACGCACGTCGGCACGATCCACCATGCCATCACCGGCACGATCCACGACCCGATGTATCCGGCCCTGCTGCCGGTGGCCGACGTGAAGGCGACGATCGTTGACAACGATGAGGCAGGGCTGTCCCTCGCCGCCGATGCCGCAGGCCAGCATCCGATCAGCGCCGTTGAGCTCGTCGAAGGTGCGGACTCCCGCTACTGGATAGCCCTGACCAGCCAGCCGAAGCACGACGTGACGATCTTTCTGGGCAGCGTGCATGAGCAGGTGGTGGCGGTCAGCGATGCGGATCCGGCCAGCGCGGCACTCACATTCACACCGCTCGACTGGAACCAGTCCCAGGCGGTCCGCGTGACTGCAATCGACGAAGCCGTCGTCGAAGGACCTCACACAGACTACATCACGCACACCCTCTTCAGCAGTGACCAGAAGTACCAGGGCAGCGTGCTCCTGCAGGCGGAGATCGACGATCCTCCGCCACAGGTCGCCGCCCGCCACATCTTCTACAATCGCTCGGCCTGGGACGATCGCAACGCAGCGGCGACCGACGACGACGACGCTGCAATCGCCAGCGACAAGGCTGTGCTGCTGCCCGGCCAGACGGCGACGTTCGCCGATTACACAAGCTACAGTCGCGGCATCAACGGCCTGATGATTGACGTTCGCAACTTGCGCGCCGCCCCGACGGCAGACGATTTCGTCTTCCGCGTCGGGAACGACGACCAACCGTATGGCACCGACCTCGACAGCCCCGACGATGACTGGCTGTTGGCCCCGGAACCGATCGACATCACGGTGCGTGCTGGCGCCGGAGTCGACGGCGCAGACCGCGTCACGTTGATCTGGAAAGACGGCGCGATTCAGAAGTGCTGGCTGCAGGTGACCCTGCTGGCCGACGACACCAATGGACTGCTGCAGAACGACGTGTTCTACGTCGGTAATGCCGTGGGCGAATCGGGAGACTCTGCCGACAACGCATTCGTCAGTGCAGCCGATGAGATCGGTGCCCGCAACAATCCACACAGCCCGTTCAATCCCGCGTCGAAAGAGGATCACTTCGACTTCGACCGCGATAGGCTGGTCAACGCGACAGACCAGATCATCGCTCGCAACAACCGCACAAGTCCCTTCAACTCTTTAAGGTTGATCGCGCCGCCCCTCGAGCCTGTGGGTGGCAGCGAGGGCGAAGCGGGCGCAAGCAGTCCCGGCGGAAAGCCGCATGGCAGCGGGAACGCTGCGGGAAACACCGACCGGCTCGGCCCGCAACTCAGTCCGTTCCTGATCCCCGTGACAACAGCCGGCGTGCCCACCACATGGAATTTGGGCCCGCACACCTTGAGCAGCGTCAGCAGCGCGGCAGCTGCCGACCAGAGTCCGCCAACTGCCTCAGCGAACCTCCCGTCCGACACTGGGAGCCCACTCCCCGAGCGTGCGCCCCGGACCTCCACCGGTGTCGATTCCGAACTTCGCCACGCGCGTCAACTCCGCAGAGCCAATGATAGCGCAGATGCGGATACATATCTCATGCACGATATAGCTTTAACTGAGCTCGTGGCGGAACGCGAGTAATCGTAAGCTGTTCGCGCTTAGCAATATATGGCGCATGCTGTTTGTGGTTGTTCCGGCAGTGCATCTCCGTGATTTGATGCACGCTTCTTCCGTACAAAATACTCGCCGGAAAAACCTGCGCAACCGTTGCAATCGTTACGCGACTTTCATAGGATGGCGGCGCGCACGAGACGGATTGCATCGTGAGGCGTGTATGCTGTGCACCCGATGGAATGTGCGGGCGGACGCGCAGGTGATCTGAGTGCCCGAATGAGTTACTGATCCAAAGCTTGGCACCAAGGTATAAGGAGTCTGCGTCGTGAAAGTCGGAATCATTGCGGTAATCCTGGGGTGTTTGGTATGGGTTTCGCCATCGCAGGCAGATTGGATTAGTGTTGTCGCTGGGGATCATTTGTTGCAGGCGAATACGGCGGGGCAGTTTGTCGACATCATGATTTACGGCGAGGGGAAACTCAACAACGCGATTGTCCAAGCTCTGATGGAAAGTGACGTTCCGGGAGACAGTGGTCTCACAGGCAAAGTACCCTCTATCACGGCGATCGATCTCGTTGAAACCGGCTCGTTGTTCGAGCTCAACAACGACGGCGTTGACCGTTTTCTTTCGTATGGCGGCTGGGGTTATGCTGGGTGGGCTGAGAACGCTGCGGCCACCGTGTTAGGTCCGGAACCGGATCTCATACCGACCACAGTGGACCTTAATCCGAACGGCCAGTTGCTGGCGAGGTTGACGATCGACACGACCGACATTGCCCCGGGCAACTATGGGTTGAATCTGGGGCCCTTTGAAGTCGTCGAAGGCTTCGTGATGGGGACGAGCTTCCAGGATTTCGTCGGCTCGGTGGACGTCGTCAGTGGGTCACTGAACGTTGTTCCTGAGCCATCTTCGCTCCTGCTGATGTGCGCCGGTCTGGCCGGATTGGGTGTGGTGGTCTTGCGGCGCAAGCGAGCGTAGGAGCGGTGGCGACACATCGCTGGCACCGTCGCCGGTGTTCAAACATCGGCGACGTTTCTTTGCGCGGCAGTCGTTCTGGAGTCGCGTGTCAGCGTACGGCAGTACGAGGCATCTCTACACTTGACACGGACCCGTCCGGCCGGGTCGATCGGTTTCCTGGCGAACTGATGCATGAGCCCGCAGGCGAAGGCATAGGCCTGGTCGGTCAGCGGGCCGACGACGAGCGCTGTCGGGCCGACAAATCCCTCGGGCGCGAGCAGCGTTGACTCCCCGGCCTCGGGCAGTCCGTGCAGGTATTCCAGCTGGTGATTCTCTGCTTCGCGCCGGCCGAGCACGACTTTGCATTGGTTGTTCAGCCGGAAGTGGCGTCCGTATTTGAGCAGTTCGAAATTCCAGCGGCCGGCGTGCGTCTGATGCTGGAGCAGATCGAACACTTTGCGGGCGAACGGCGGTTCGGTCAGCACGCAGCCGGTCGACGGAGTGGGGATCTCGTCGATTCCCCAGGCCCGGGCCAGTTGGATCAGGCCGCGGCGTCCGCGCCCGTAGAAGCCATACAACTTCTCCCGATCCACCCAGCCCGCGCGTTCGGGCAGCGTAGCGGGGAGCAGCCGGGCGGAAAGGGGGCGGAGCAGGCGTTCGTGCAGTCCGCTGTGGTGCGCAATAGCATCCAGGTCCCGGCGTTTCTGGCTGCCGGCTCGCTGTCCGACCACTTCACCGCTGACCACGAACTGCGCGTCGTGCTGTTGCAGGCACGATCGGGCCAGGGAGAACATATGCACGCGACAGTCGACACACGGGTTGGCTCCGCGGCCATAGCCGAAGCGGGGTTGGCGCACGAGGTCGAGATAGTCATCCCCCAGTGGCACGATGGTCAGCGGCACACCCAGACGCGTCGCCACCTGCTCCGCGCGATCGGGCCCGGCGGCGAACAGGCTGCGGCAGTGCAGCGCCACGACCTCCAGCCCCTGTTGCTGCATCAGCCGTACTGCCAGGTGACTGTCGAGGCCGCCGGAGAGCAGGGCTACACAACGCATGGCAGACCGTACGCGATGGGGCTGTGTTTCAAGGGACGACAGGTTTCAGGGGACAACAGGCGAGACGCTAGTCACTCGGGAATGGTGCCGGTTCGTTCCGCAGCTCAAACAGCGCGTTGCAGGCGGCCCGCTGTTCCGCTTCCTTCTTGTTGCGCCCCCAGGCCGCCTGATACCGCTGCCCCCCCACGACGGCGCTGATCTTGAAGCACTTGGAGTGGTCGGGCCCCTTCTCGTCGAGCAGCTGGTACAGTGGTGTGTTGCCGAACTCGCGCTGTGCGAACTGCTGCAACAGTGACTTGTAGTTGCCTCCCGCTTCGCCGGTGGCTGCCAGTTCGATTTCGGGCCCCACATGCAGTTCGATGAACTGCCGCGCCTCCTTTTCCCCGCCGTCCAGGTACAGGGCGGCCAGCAGCGACTCGAACACGTCGGCGAGCAACGACGGCGGTACTTCCCGACAGGCCGCCATGCCCTTGCCGACAAACAGGCACTCGTGCAGCCCGAGCGCTTCGCTGATCTTGGCGCACGACTGGCGGCTGACCACGACCGACTTGATCTTGGTCAGATCGCCTTCGAGATACTCGGGGTACTGATGATAGAGCAGTTCGCACACCACGGCGCCGAGAATAGCATCGCCCAGGAATTCGAGGCGTTCGTTTGAGGCCAAGCGATGATCGGCGCCGGACGCGTGTGTGAGCGCTGCCTGCAGCAGGCGTTTGTCGTGAAACACATACCCGATCCGCCGCTCGCAAAGCTCCAGCTTCTGAGCGAAATCCAGATCAAGTTCGATCGTGGGCCGACTGGTTTCAATGGGGCCGGCAGGATGCATATGAGCCATTTGCAGCAAACGTAGCAGCCGGTTTGCCGTTTGTCAACGCGACTGAGCCGGGCCCACAAGCGTGTGTGCCATCCGCGCTGCTAGCGCTGGCGTCACCTGTTGACTGTGCCCAAGAGTCTAGCACGGACGCCTGCATCCTGCGGTGGGCGCGGGGGTCAGCGCAGGGCTCCCGGCACACCACGCGCGCACCCTGGCGTTGGTGCAGTCCGGCAGCGGGCGCGGCGATCGCGTGCAGCGGTGCCGCCCAGCGGCTGGCCCGTCTGGCGACCGGCTGCCCGGCTTCTGTCCGGGGCGCGCCCGCGGCCTGCCGCCACGGCGCCAGCAGGGGCGCGACCGGTCCGGGGCGTGCCAAACCGCAGCCCGACCCTATTGACTCGCGCTAACGACCACCCTAACAATGACCTAGTTGTTTGAACTGTCATTTGGTCATCCCGCGTATTGATGGATGGTGTGGCAGCGGCCTCGTACTCACGAGGTAACCGTCATTGCGCACCAACGGGCCCATGGGCATGAATCAGTTGCCTCGGATCGCCGTGGGAACCGTGCAACCGGACGCTGACCCACAGGTGATGATCTGGGCGCTGATCAGTGCGCTCGAGCGGGGCGGGTTACACGTTCAGGCCTTCTCATCCCAGTCGCGGTTTCCCACCCGCGATGCGTCAATGCCGCTCACCGGCCAGGGCCTGCGTCATCTCGACAGCTGGCTGATGCAGCCGGACGTCTGTGCCCAGCTGTTCTACAACGCGGCGCGGTTTGCCGACGTGGGTCTGGTGGAAGGGCAGTATGACGATCCGACCTGTCACTGCCTGTCGGGTGGGAGTCTGAACACGTTGTGCAGCTGGTTGGATCTGCCGCGACTGGTCGTCGTGGATGCAGCGCGGCTGGTGGCGTGTCGTCCGCCGGTGCTGCCGTCCGGCATCGAAGGGATCCTGCTGGACAACGTCGCTGACGTCGGCCAGCTGTGTCGCGTGCAGGCCGACCTGGAAGCGTATTACGGTGTGCCGGTGCTCGGCTGGCTGGGGCCGATTGCCCCCGTGCGGTCGCTGATCGCGAACCTGCCCCCGCACACGGACCCGACGACCGAGCTATGCGAGGCGCTGGGGGATGCGTTGTGGCCCAGTCTGCGGCTCGGGGCGCTGCTGGACATCGCCAGCAAGCGGACATTCACCGCGGTGAATGACGACTTGTTTCGCCTGCAGGGGTTTGCCCGCCCGCTGAATGTGGCCGTGGCGTATGACGACGCGTTCCGCTGTTACTTTCCCGATACGCTCGACGTGCTCGAGTCGCAGGGGGCGACGGTGAGCGTGTTCTCGCCGTTGCGGAGTGAACGGCTGCCGGATCACACGGACGTCGTCTATTTCGGCTGTGGCCAGCCCGAAGACTATGTATCGGAGCTGGCGGCGAACTTCTGCATGAAGGAATCGCTGTGGAACCATGTGGTCTCCGGCGGGCGGGTCTATGCGGAGAGCGCCGGGCTGGCCTACCTGTGCCGCGAGATCGTGATGCCCGGCGGACATCACTGGCCGATGGTCGGGCTGCTGCCAGCTCTGGCGCGGCGGAATCCGGCCCCGGCGCCCGATCGCCCGGTAGAGGTGACGCTCGCGCGCGGCTCGTGGCTGTTCGCCGCGCAGGAGCGGGCGCGCGGCTATCTCAGTTCGAAGTGGATTATTCATCCCGACGGGTGTCTGACCGGTCTGGTGTCGGAGGCGGAACACAGCCACGACCTGGTCGGGGACTACCGCATCGTGGGCAGCCGGATCCACATGAACTTTGCGGCCCGGCCCGCCTATGTCCGCCGGTTCTTCCTGCCCGGCCACGGGCAGCTCAACGCCGTGTCCTGACGTCACACGTCCATGCCGGTGTCACCGATGTAGAGCTGCAGGATCTGGCTCTGCACCTTGATGGCGCGGATCAGGATCCAGATCTGGTCCGGCGTGAATTTTTTCGGATCGGACTTGGCCAACCGCTCCAGTTCTTCCGTCATGGCCGCGTGCTGGTCGGTAGCCGCCTGCAGCCGCAATCCCATTTCCTTCCAGGCCCGCGTCAGATTCTTGTCATCGGTCAGATTGTCGACCGGACGCGTGCCGTTGCTCAACAGCAGACACAGGCGGGCCACGTCGCGCGTATCGGCGTCAGGCTGGAGTTTCTCGATTTTTTCGGCGAGTTGGGCGCATTTCATGGGAGTGCAATCTCAACCTGGCAGGAACGATGGGTCAGTCGGTCGTGCGCGACGTCTCTGCTGCAAGTCTAGCTCAGACAATCGCGCGTTCTGGCCCTGAGCCGGAAGATACGCGTGGTGCCGAAAGTACCGAACACAACGGCTGGCGCAGGCCGCGAGCCGCCGGGAGCGGCCGGAGGCTGCGGCGTTCAGGCCGCCCGCAGACCTCGGCACCAGACAAACCTAGGTCACGTCCTGTCGCCGTGTCCAGGGTTCCCCGCGGGCGATGTCCGCATAATGCTCGACCAGCCGCGTGGCTGCCTGCCGCACGTCGAACGCCGCGGCGGCACGACGCCGCGCTGCGCGGCCGAGCTCGTGCCGCAGCGCCGCCTCGTTCAGGATGCGTTCCACGCCCTGCGCCAATTGCGCGCCCGAATCCGGCGGCACCAGCAGCGCCGAGGGCTGCGCGCCGGCAAAAATCTCGCGCGTGCCACCCACATCCGTAGCCACCACGGGCAACCCGGTGGCAGCCGCTTCGAGGAGCACGCGGCCCAGTGGTTCCTGGCGCGCGGCATGCACATAGGCGGTCAGCTCGACCAGCAAGCGGTCCACGTCCGTCCGCACGCCCAGGAAGTGAACGCGTCCGCGCAGCACGCCCTCCTCCGCCTGCTCGCGCAGACGCTGTTCGTACGCACGCGACTCATCCTTCCGGGAGTAACGCTGGCCCACGATCAGGAAGTGCACCGCGGGGTCCCGCCCGGCCAGCTGCCGCGCCGCCGCCACATACAGGTCCGTTCCCTTGCGCAGGCCCAGCTGGCCAATGGTCCCCACCAGCCGCACCCGCCGGTCCAGGCCCAGTTCGGCGTGCAGGTAGCCGGTCGGCGCGCGGGGGGCAAACCGCTCCAGGTCCACGCCGTTGTACGCCACCACGATCCGCGCGCCGGGCCCACCCTGCGCCCGATACCAGTCGCGGGTGGCGGCCGATACGGCCAGGAGGCGGCGGTGAGCGGCCAGGTCGTGCAGCGCACCGGCGCTGAGCCGGAGGATGTCACGCAGATGCCCGATACTCGGCTGGTCCAGATCCCGCACGACCGGTCCCGCCAGGCGCGCCATGGACACGCTATTGGCATGCACCACGTGCGGGCGGTAGTGCCGGATCAGCGCTGCCAGCCGCCTGCGCAGCGTGTCGCGCGGCGTCCGGCGTCCCAGCGCGTCCGTGCACATCAGCGGCTCGTGCAGCCAGCCCGCCTGCTGCAGGCACTGCGCCAGCGGGCCAGCCGGAGGCGCCCCGAACAGCCAGCTGACCTGCTCGGGCGCGATATGCCGGGCCGCTTCGAGCAGCGAGCGCTCGCCTCCGTTGAGCGACGGGTATTCGCAGAGCACCAGCACGCGCATCATGGGAGCTGCCACCTGCCCGCAGGACGGAGCCGCGACCGGCTGATCGACCGCACGAGCGCGGCCTGCGCTGACTCAGAGCACACCGAACCGTTCGAGTGTCTGGCGCAACGAGGCTTCGCCGGCCGGATCGAGCGGCGTCATGGGCAGCCGCAGTTCGCCGGTGTCGCGCCCCAGCAGCTTCATGGCCGCCTTGATCGGGATCGGATTGGTGGCCAGTCCCAGCATATCACGGCACAACGGGAAGAGCCGCAGGTGTGCCTGCTGCGCCGCGGCCACCCGGCCGGCACGGAAGGCCTCGACCAGCTGCAGCATGTCGCCCGGTACGATGTTGGCTACCACGGAGATGACCCCTTCGGCTCCCACCGCCAGCAACGGCAGCGTGAGGCTGTCGTCGCCGCTCAAGACGGTCAGGTTGGTGGTGGCCAGCACCTGCGAAGCCTGATCCAGCGACCCGGTCGCTTCCTTGACCATCGTGACGTTCGCGAGTTCGGCGAGCCGGGCGATCGTCTCCGGCTCGATATTCTTCCCGGTGCGTCCCGGAATGTTGTAGACACAGATCGGCAGATCGACCTCTTCCGCCACCGCGCGGAAGTGCTGGTAAAACCCCTCCTGCGTCGGTTTGTTGTAATACGGCGCCACCATCAGCGCCGCGTCCGCGCCGGCCTGGGCCGCCCATCGTGTCAGCCGCAGCGCTTCGCGCGTGCTGTTCGACCCCGTCCCCGCCATGACTTTCACACGGCCCGCCGCCGCCTGCACGACCTCCGAGATTACCCGCTCGTGCTCGTCATGCGACAACGTCGGCGACTCGCCGGTCGTTCCCACGGGGCAGAGGCAGGCGGTGCCCGCCGCAATCTGGAACTCCACCTGCGCGCGCAGCGCCTGCAGGTCCAGTTCGCCGTCGCGGAACGGCGTCACCAGGGCGACCGAGACACCGGCAAATGCTGATCCCTTCCGCGTCATCACCGTCAACTCTCCCAGCTTCCAAGGGGTGAACAGCCCAATCGTGGCCTATCATACGCGTGCCCTGCAGACTCCGCAAAGGGGCGTCACCGGAGAAGCACCACCCCTGTGGGGCGAGCGGCCTTCACCGGACAGCTCCGCGCGTTCAGACACCGCCGCGCTGGACCGCCTGCTGCAGCAAGGCCTTCATTTCGCGCACGGCCTCGGTCATCCCGATCATCAGCGCGCGCGCGATGATGCTGTGGCCAATGTTCAACTCGTGCATCCGGGTCAACGCCGCCACCGGCATGACGTTGTGGTAGTTCAGGCCGTGCCCTGCGTGAAGTGCCATCCCCGCCTGACAGATCTGACGTCCTGCCACGGCGAGTTTGGCCAGCTCCTCAGCTACCCGGCTGCCGCGCGCCAGGGCGTACTGGCCGGTGTGCAGTTCCACCGCCTCGACACCCAACTGCGCAGCGGCCGCCAGCTGCGGTTCGTCGGGATCCAGAAACAGGCTGACCGCCACCCCCGCGTCGTGGAGGCGCTTGACCGCCTCCGCCACGTGCACGCGGTGCGCGACCACGTCCAAGCCTCCCTCCGTCGTCACTTCCTCCCGCCGCTCCGGCACCAGCGTCGCCTGATCCGGCCGCACGTCGCAGGCGATCGATACCACGTCGGACACCGCCGCCAGTTCCAGGTTCAGCTTCACCGTGACAGTCTCGCGGAGCAGGCGCAGGTCGCGGTCGCAGATATGCCGGCGGTCTTCCCGCAGGTGGATCGTGATGCCGTCCGCCCCACCCAGTTCGGCCGCCACAGCCGCCCAGACTGGATCGGGTTCATAGGTCTTGCGCGCTTGGCGCACCGTGGCCACATGATCAACATTGACGCCCAGTTCAGGCATGGTGGTAGTCCTCACAGCTTGAATTGCCCAATGTTCGCTGCCCGATCGCAGGAACGGTCCACGGAAGAAGCTAATCCTCCACCTCGTCGCTCGTGCCGCGCGTCACCACAGCGCCGCGATTGTCGGGGGGCGAGATCACGATATCCAGCGGTTGCGGGGGGCTGCGACTGAGCAGTTCCCGCTGGAGCCGCTCGGCAGCCTCCTGATTCTCTACGACGCAGAACACGGTAGGCCCCCAGGAGCTCTGTCCGACGCCGGGCACACCGAGCGTTCGGATCTCATCCACCAGGTGCGCGACCGTCGGTCCATTGTACGGTCCACCCTGGACAGCTGCGAAGCACTCTCCCGCCGTACGGCCGTAGCGGTACAGGCTTTCTCCGAAGGCCCGGCAATCACTGGCCCGGAGGGCGGGCAGCATGCGTTGGGCGACTTCGTCCAGCAACTCCTGACGCACCGCCGCGCTGACCGGCGGCAGGGCGGCAAACGCCTGCTGCTCGTCCACACCTGACAGGCCCTGGCACTGGCGGCAGGTGACCAGCACAAAGCGCCAGGCGGCCGGCACCTCCAGGCGGTGCTCGAGCGGGCCCAGCACGTCGTCAGGCAACCGTCCGGATTCGACGATCAAGCCGCCATGCACGAACCCGTACGTGCCGACCGCCGAGCGGCGGCCACGACCGGTGATGTGTGCGAGCTCCTCCGGCGACAACGGCAGCTGGCGGTACCACGCGCGCAGACCGGCGGCGACCGCGAACGCGAGCTGGGTGCCGCTGCCCAATCCGACATGGCGGCGAGGCATCTCCTCGAGCTGCAGGCGGCAGGGGGGCAGCGCGTCGTATCCCCACGCTTCACAGCAGCGGCGGGCGCAGGCGGCCATGTCATCGGCTCGTGGCCCCACAGCTTCCCACTGCTCCGCGGGGTCGACCGCCAGACGCAAGGCGGGTTGCGCCACCATCACCCCCACGCCGCCAAATTGACGCCCGGGGTGGCCGAACGAGAACATCCCGAAGTGGAGCCGCGACGGCGCCTGCACGCGCAGCGTCTGACGCGCGGTGACAAACGTGTGCAGCAGCGCGAACGCCCGCCGCTCCGCCGGGCCCCCGGTCTTCTCCACCACGGGGGCCAGCCGCTGCAGCTCGTTGCACACGGCGTTGAGCGGCAGGAGAGGGAGCCGCGTGGCCAGGATGGCCGCCTCGACCACCGCGTGCCGCGCCCGGTTGAACCCCAGAAAGTCACGCAGTTTCCCTTCGGCCACAACCCGGCACGGCAGGACTGCCCGCGGCGACCGATCGTCAATCGATTCCACCTCAAAGGCATACCAGCGGCAGGCGGCCTCGAGAATCGCACCCTGGATCACGGGCGCTGCACGGTGGCGTGGCGATTGCTCAAAGTGCCCGATCGCCGCCTGCGCCATGAGTTCCACATCATCCGTGACGTGCAGCACGCCTTGCCGCGTGCGCCGCAGATTGGCGTAGGTCCGCGACGTCTGATACGGCCGCAACACGAAGTGATCGAATCCGTCGGACACTTCCGGCCCCATGGCGGCAATGTGAACCGAACCGTCCGCGTCGAGCGTCGTGACGATGCTTTCCAGAATCACGAGTGGCACCCTCCCTGCAACAGGACCGGCACTTCAAGCACTCCACCCTCGTCGCCTGCCGCACGGCCCGCGGCACCCGCTGGCGGAGCCCAACGCCGCGACGAGCAGACAGTCTGACTTCAGAACGTCACCGGTGCCAGCGGCAACGCGTCGTGCACCTGTGGTACAGTATGCCGTTCATCATCCAGATCGGGCAACCGTGCGGGCACCTCCAACCGGGCCATCTGCAGGAAATTGGCGAGGATGCGGTACCCGTGCTGCGTCAGGATCGACTCGGGATGGAACTGCAGACCCACGACGGGGTATCGGCGGTGGCGAACAGCCATGATCACGCGGTCCGCCGTCATGCCGCAGACCGCCAGCGCCGCGCGCAGGCGCCGGTGCGCGGCCATCAGCGAATGGTACCGGCACGCGGTGAACGGGCTGGGGACACCCTGGAAAACTCCCCGGCGATCGTGCCACACGGCGCTCGTCCGGCCATGCATCGGCTGGGGTGCCCGGCAGATCGTGCCGCCGAATGCGGCCACAATGGCCTGATGCCCCAGGCAGACGCCGAGGAGCGGGTAGTCGGCCCAGCAGGCGCGCACGACGTCCAGCGAACACCCGGCTTCGTGGGGTGTGCACGGTCCCGGCGACAGGACGATGGCGGCCGGCTGCCAGCGGTGTATCTGAGCCACCGTCAGGGCGTCGTTGCGCCGCACCTCGACGTCCATACCGAGCCGCACCAGGTAGCGTGCCAGGTTGTGAGCGAAGCTGTCGTAGTTATCGATCAACAGTATCATGGGCCCTGCATCAGTCGCGCAACGCGCGCAGCAGACCGACTGCCTTGTGCCACGTCTCCGCGTACTCGTGCGCGGGAACCGACTGTGCGACAATGCCGCCGCCCACGGGCATCTGCCACCAGCCACGTCCCGCGGTGATGGTCCGAATCAGGATACTCAGATCCAGCGTGCCGTCAAAACCAAGATACCCGAGCGATCCACAGTATGCACCCCGGGCGTTCGGCTCCAGCTCCTGAATGATCTCCATGGCGCGCACCTTCGGGGCCCCGGTAATCGACCCGCCTGGAAAGGCGGCGCGGACCGCATCCAGCGGCGTGCGGCCCGGCATCAGCGTGCCGACCACCACCGACACCAGATGCTGCACATACTGATAGACCTCCAGTCGGCACAGGTCCGTCACGCGCAGCGACTCGGGGCGGCAGACACGCGCGAGATCATTCCGCAACAGGTCCACAATCATGACGTTTTCGGCCCGGTCCTTCTCGCTCGCACACAGACCGCCGGCGGCATACAGGTCCGCTTCCGGGTTCCCGTACCGCTGGCAGGTACCTTTGATCGGCCGCGTTTCCACCTGGCCGCCACGGACGGCCAGGAACCGCTCGGGCGAGGCACTCACCAGCTGGAAATCCCCCAGGTCGAAATAGCCGGCAAAGGTCGCCGGATTGCGCGCGCGGAGACGCAGGTACAGCGTCCAGGGGTCGTGCCGCGCAGGATACAGCAGCCGCTGAGCCAAGTTCACCTGGAACACATCCCCCGCACGTATGTACTCGATTCCCCGGTGGATCACGTCACAGTATCCGCGGGCCGTGAAGTTGCTCGTCAACTCGGGATCGTCGGCCACCGGGTACTGTGCCGCCAGTTGTGAACGGGCCAGCGGCGGACGCTCAGCGGCCGGGCGCGCCGCCGGCGACGGCGTGCGGCCGGCGAGCCATCCCAGGACCTCATCGCATCGCTGCGCAGCGCGGCGCGACCGCCGGCCGGCGTCCAGCTCCGGCAGCCCCTGCGACACGACCCACGCCCGCCGGCACAGATGATCGAACGCCACCACGACATCGTAGATCCCGACAGCCAGCGCCGGCACCTGGAATTCGTCGCACTGGGCTGCCGGAACCCGCTCCAGACTGCGGTTCAAATCGTAGGCTAACAGCCCGGCCGCGCCGCCCTGGAAAGGGGGCAGCCCTTCCACCGTCGGCGCCCAGAGCGGCTGCATGCGGCGCGCGAGTGTCGTCAGCGCGTCGGAACCGTCGGCCCGAACTTCGCAATAGGCGAACGGGTCCGCGGCCACGAACGAGTACCGGCCCAACCGCGGGTCGCGCAGCGCACTGTCCAGAAAGATGCAGTACGGCAACTCGCGCAGCCGGTGGCACACGTCCACCGGGTCAGGGGCCGGCACCAGTTCCTGGACCAGCGGCACTCCCGGCGCCACCTTCTGTGCATTGTCCGGCTGTGCATTCATGCGAGTCGCTTCGCGCAAACCGTGGTTCGGGTGTCGGCCACTGCCGAGTCATTTGCGGCGCTGCAGGCGATGCAGCTCCTCCGCCACCGTCAGGTATCCCCAGTCCAGCGCTTCGTCCTGCCGGTATTCCTTGTCCAAGGTCAGCGCCGTGAGCGCCTTGCACATTTCGAAGCCCAGATAGAACGCGTGCGACGGATCGAGATGATCAGGAAACTCCGCAGCCAGCCGTTCAAACAGCGCAAACGGGTCGGCATCCGCCAGCCGTTTGCCGGACCTCAGCGCATGGAGCTGTCCCTCTTCCGCGAAGATCCGCACGTTGTGATCCTCGATGCGACGGGCAAGCTCATCGAGCTGCTCGGCGCCGTAAGACGCCAGCTTCCGGTCGCGCAGGATGACCAGGTCGTGCAAGAGGTGCTTGGGAGGAATATGTTGCCGCACCGCATGGTGCACCAGCCGCCGCGCTATGGCGCACTCACGCACGCTGCTGCGCGCCCAGTTGATGACCTGGGTCGTCAGCACGCTGCGGATGTTCGTCTCCTGGCAAAAGCCCAGCAGCAGGACATTGATCGCCGCGGAATCGGCATCGGTCATCTCCGTCAGATTGCCGATCCCCATCAGCATCGGCCACTCGGGATAGCGGCGCCGCAGGTCGAGGTACCGCCACAGACTGGCGGCGAAGCCCAGCCCGATCGGCTCGAGGATGGGATCGAGCCGCAGGGGGACCTGCCGCTGCGCAAGGTACTCCACCGTCTCGTCCAGGCTGTCCAGCATCTGGAGGCTGTCGGGAATGACCACCACCTCACAGCCCCAGTCGGCCGCCGCCACCCGATTCTCTGCGTTGACCGACAGGACGAGTTCGGCGCCGGCCTGCACCGCCAGTTCGACTTCCCGCGGATGAAAGCTGTCGATGGAAACCCGGCACCCGGCATCGCAAAGCGCGCGAACGCACTCGCCCACCCCTGTCCACGGATCGCCCGGTTCACAGCCTACGTCGATCACATCCGCGCCCTGCGCCACCAGCTCCTGCGCCTGCTGCACGATCGCGCCGCGCGTCAGCCGCGGCGCGTGGTTGATCTCCGCCAGGATCTCGATCGAGTGGGCGCTCACGTCGGGCCCGCGCGCGCCGTCGGCACCCAGATACTCCGGCAGCTGCCGCAGATCGCGTGGGCCACGTTCCACGATCGTGCCGGCCTTTTCGGCCAGCCCCCGCAGGTCCCCCTGACAGTAACCGGGAATCACGACGCGCGTGGTGGCCGGCGGCACGTGGATGCGCGGCTCCAGCCACTGGGGCGTCATGAGGGCAGCAACCGAGATGGGCAGGACCTGCAGCGTGAAGGCAAAGCCGGCGGACGGCGCCAGCTGATCGAGCATCTGCCGCAGCGCGTGCTCGGCCAGACGCCCTGTCACGAAGTGAATCTGTTCCCTGGCTTCCGGCATGACGCACCGCCTGTCTCCACCTCAATCCGCGACGGACCCGGCAAAACCGCCGTTGACCGGAATCACCTGGCCAGTGACGAAGCTGCTGGCCGGCGACACCAGGCAGCGGGCCACACGGGCCACATCCTCCGGCGCACCCCACCGCTGCAGCAAGGACTCCCGCCGCGCGCGTTCCTGCCAGTGCACCGCAGCGTCCTGACCCCAGGCCGTGCGGATCCAGCCGGGTGCCAGACAGTTCACGCGCACGGCCGGTGCCAGCGAGCGGGCCAGACTCCGGCTGAAAGCCATCACCGCCCCTTTGACGGCTGCAAACATCTCGCCGCTGTCACCCGCCATGCCCCCTTCCACCTGGTCCCAGCCCATGTTCAGAATGCACCGGTCCCGCTCATCCCCTGCTCGCTCAATCATTCGCCGCCCCACCTCACGAGACAACAGGATGGTCCCTCGCACGTCCACTTGCCAGAGATACTCCAGCTTCTGTTCAAAGGGCCATTTGGCCGCGGAGCCGGTCAACACGTCGCCCCCCGCGTTGTTGACCCAGATCTGGATGTCGCCGGCCCACGTCCAGGCCTGCTCGACCAGCGCCCCAAGCGCCGGCGCGGGGGCCAGATCCGCCAGGATCGCGTACGCACGACGGCCGGTCGCGCGCACTTCGTCCGCCACCCGGTCCAGCTGCGCGTGACTGGCGCGCGCATGCACGACGACATCAGCGCCGGCCAACGCCAGTTCCCGCGCAATGGCCCGCCCAATCCCGCTCGAAGCACCCGTCACCACGGCTGTCTTGCCGTCCAAGCGCGTGGCATCGGGCCCCGGTGCTGCCGCTGCCATAGGTCACCTCGCTGCGTCCGGCGCGTCCGACGCGGTCCGGAGCGGCAGATCGTAGCAGGCCGCTTCCACCGAGTTCCGCACCAGCAGGTAATGATCGTAAAGACACAGGTTGTTCCACGTCTGGTCGGTCAAGGCCGGGATGCGGCCCAGTTCGACCAGTCGGTCCGGGTTCGCCTCGACCATAACCACCTCGCCCGATTCCGCCTGGACCAGGATCACGTCGCCGACGAGCAGAATCTGACCCGGTCCATAGTCGCCGCGGCGGTCCCGCCAGCGACGTCTGCCGGTGTCCACTTCCACACACTCGAGAATCCCGTCCGACAGGGCGTAGGCGAACTGGTCCTGTACCGCCACGTTCGTGAATTTGGTCTTCAGCACGGGTTGCGCCCAGACCTCAGTCACTTGCCACGCCCCCTCGGCCGACAGCATCAGTTCGAGCAGCCTGGCCCGCACTCCGTAGCCCTTGGACAACAACAGGCGATTGTCAGACACCGCCACAGCCTGCGGCACCGTCGCATCGGCGGTGCTCTTGCCCGGCCACGGGCACGACCACAGCACCTCCCCGTCCTCCAGCCGGTGCCCACTGACCGCTGCCTGGTTGACGCTCAGCACCTGCAGTACCCCGCACAGGCGCGCCAGTGATGGCGATGCGTAGCTGACCTGCCACTCGCCGCCGGTCCAGCGCACTGCGCCGGTCCGCTTGTCGTAGGCGCAGAGCGAACGCCAGGGCCCGTTCCGCGGCCCGCCATGCGGGACAATCACCAGGTCCTCGACCACCAGCGGCGAAGCCGACCGGCCCCAGGTGACTGCCTGCCGGTCCTCTTCGGGCGTGAGATCGAAGCGTTGCAGAATGTCATCGCTCCACACCAGCGTGCCAGTCGCGCCGTCCAGGCAGCGCAGTACCCCCGTGGCCCCCAACGCATAGACCAGGCCGTCGGCAATCGTCGGCGTGCTCCGCGGGCCGACACCGCCCGACATCGTTTCGTACCGCGTAGCCCACGCATGCGCCCATCGCAACCGCCCGGTCGTCACCTCGTAACACGTCACGAGTTCCTCGGGACCGCGTTGCTCCAAGGTGACCGCGCAGCCGTTGACCGCCGTGAAACCGGACCATCCGGCGCCGATCGGCTGCCGCCACAACTGTTTCGGCCGATGCGTGGTCCAGTCGCGTTCCAGCGCGATGCCCGTCACCACGAGGTTTCGCTGCGGCCCCAGGAACTGGGGGAAATCGCCCGGCGTCGTGGTCAGCATGTCGACCGGCTCGCGCACGTCGATGACCGGGATGTCCAACAACTGATCTGGCTTCGCCGCCCACCGCCAGGTCAGCCGGGGCACCAGCCGCCCCGAGATGCGGTCGACGCGCAGCGTGAACGCCGCCAGCATGGCCAGCAGCACACCGCCGATGGGCAACCAGCGGGTGACCCAGTGGGCGCCCCGCCGCAGGGACATGCGTGCGACCAGCGCGATCACCACGACGAACGCCAGGAACATGGTCAGCACATTGGCTGTCGCGTAGTCGACTTCTCCGCGCTGGACCCACAACACCACCATGCCGGCCAGCGAACCGCCGACCACCAGCATCCAGATCAGCGTGCCGCCGCGGCGCAGACAGCCCCTCCACGTCGTCCTGCCGCGGTCGTGTGCCGGGTCCTCGGCAGGACCCGCTTCCGGTCCGCGGGCTGCGTGTCGCGAATCGTCGTTACGTTCGTGATCCATGGCAGTACCTCGTTTTTCGTGCCCGGCCGCGGCCGGCCCGGACTGGAACCTGCCCGGCACCCGTGGACGCGCCCGTCGCGCGCTGCCGGCGGCCGTCTCATCCCGCACCCGGCGTGCGGAAACGCCGCCAATCGACCTGCAACTTGCGCATGCGGGCCCGCAGCGTGTGCGGGTTGATCCCCAGCAGATACGCGGCCCCATAACGCCCCTCGATCCGACCGCGGGTGGCCACCAGCGCTCGCTCGATGTGCTGGCACATCGCCGTGTCGAGCGTAGTGATCGGGGGGGCCGCGGCGGCCGGCAGGTCCGCGGCACCCGCTCCGCGCCCGCCCGCCAGGTCCCCCAGCGGCCCCAGCGCGGCGCCGGCCCCCAAGGCGGTGGCGATTTCCAGCGAGCGGCCGTCCCCAAGTATCGCCGCGCGATCGATCACCGCGCCAAGTTCACGAATGTTGCCCGGCCACGCGTAGTCTGCCAGCAGACGGATGTCGTCCGGCGTCGGATCGACGCACGTCAGCCCGAACCGCTGCGCGGCGCGCCGGGCAAAATGCCGCGCCAGCGCCGGTATGTCTTCCTGCCGCTCGTTAAGCCGCGGGAGGCGGATCGGGAACACGGCGATGCGGTACCACAGATCCTCACGGAACTTGCCGTCGCGCACCATGCCCGGCAGGTCGCGATGCGTGGCCGCCACCATCCGGACATCCACGTGGATCAGCTGGTGCCCTCCTACACGCTCAATGTACCCGTCCTGCAGCACGCGCAACAAGCGAACCTGCGCCGGGAGCGGCAGCTCTCCAATCTCGTCCAGAAAGAGCGTCCCCCGGTCCGCCCGCTCAAACCAGCCCTGCCGCGTGGCCGAAGCGCCGGTGAAACTGCCCCGCTCGTGCCCGAACAGCTGCGAGTCGATCAGCTCCGAAGGAATCGCGCCACAATTGACCCGAATGAACGGGCCCGCGCCGCGCGTCGAACGGTTGTGAATGGCCCGGGCAACCACCTCCTTGCCCGTTCCGGTCTCCCCCAGAATCAGCACCGGCACGTCCGACTGCGACACCAGGTGCACACGCTCCATCACGCCGCGCAGCCCGGATTCCGCCCCGACAATCGTCTCACTCATGTCACTGCGTCCCAAACGCGACAGCAGCGACCGGCGATCGGCCTCGGCCGCTTCGCGCAGCGTCGCCAGCTCCTGTATCCGCCGATCGTTCTCCAGGATCGCCGCGAACGGTTCCAGCAACAACGCCACCATCTGCACGTGCTCATCCCGGAACGCCCGCGCTGCGCCAGCCGCCACCACCAGCACCCCGGCTGGCTGCTCCCCGCCGCCGATCGCCCCGACCAGCACCTCCCCTGCGACGTCCTCCGGTACGAGCAATGCCAGCTCGCCCGCCCGGCGACCGCCACGAGTGTGTTGCAGCACGCGCCCGGTGCGTGCCCACGCCAGCAGCTGCTTCATCTCGGATGTGCCGCAATGAGTACGCGGGCTGGCAGCCGACAGCTCCGCGCCCACACCCCCCCAGGCCACCGTGTCCAGACAGGAATGCTGCAGATCGAAACGCCGGACAAGCACCTGCTGCAGCGGCAAACTCCGGCTCAACAAGGCGGCAATCGTCCTGGTCGACTCGCCCATGTCAATGTGCCGACACGCTTCCTGCCAGACGGCCAGCAAAACATCCCGAAACCGATCCACCCTCACCACTCCCGCCCCGCGGCTTGCATTCCGTGAAATAGCACGGCCAGCCGCCTTTATATTTCACGGCCTGGTGCCGTGCAACGGGAGGGCCTGTGTGGGGGCGAGGCCGGGGCAGGGGGGCGTACGGGGGCGCGGGCCGGGGGGCGTCACTGGTGAGTGGCGCGGAAGGCGCGCCATTTCCGGATCGCTTCCTCGCGGCTGGCATCATTTTCAAAGGCCAGCGTACTGGTGTTGAACACCTGGGTAGAGTTGGGTTTGAGCCGTGTCAGGCCGAACTCTTTGGGGTCTTGTTTGGCGAGGTGGACGACGGTGGCGAGGGCGATATCGCGAATCTGGGTCTGGAAGCGGGTTTTGGCGGAGGCGGGCGTGTTGCTGCCGTAGGGGGACGCGTCATCCAGCAGTGGCTCGACGACCGGGATCTGGGACTCATCGCCGAAGCGGGCGATGGTTTGGAGTGCGAAGCCGCGGTAGACGGCCTGGTTCGGGTCGAGCGACTCGTCGGCCAGCACATGTTTGGCGGGTGTGAGTCCCTCGGGCAGGTCGAACTGGATGGCCAGGAGCATGGCCTGGAATCGATCCCAGCTGCGTGCCTTTTCGATCCAGGCGCCGAGCATTTTGCGGAGGATTTCGCGTTCGGACCCCGTCTCGAGGGCGGCGACAAACACATCCTGCCGGTAGAACGTGGCGAGGTTCTGGACGGCCAGTCCGATGGAGTCCGCGCGATCCTGATTGGACACGAACAGCAGCGCGGCGACGGTGCCGAGCGACACAGACAGCTGATTTTGTCCTGCGCGGGCTTCGCGTTGCAGCTCATCGAGCCGCTGCACGAGCATCTCGACGGCCTTGTCGGGGGCGCGTTCCAGGGTCTGCAGGAGCTGCGGTTCCGCCTGCTGCATTTCGACAAACAGCCGCCGCGCCTCGAGGCCATCTCCCACCTCTTTGCGGAACAGCGCCCAGCCGGGCAGCTCGTATGTTTCCTGCGCGTCCTGGCCGGCGGCAAAGACGCGCAGGCGGCGCTGGAAATCGTGTTCGCGGATAATGTTCAGCGCATGCTGGCTACGAAAACGCACTTCCCGGTCCGTCGACCGAAGCCCTTCTTCGAGTGCGGCGGCGGCCGCCACACCCTGCGTCACCAGCTGTTCCATGGCCCGTTTGCGCACGGCGAACTGCGGGTCGCCCAGTTGCTGAACCAGCGCAGCGGGGCTGGGCGTCTGCGCGGCCTCGACCGGCACCGGCGCGGCGTCCCCGCGGGAGCCGGCGAGGCAGGCGACGGCGAGCGACGACGTGAGCAGCAGCAGTTTCGATATCCGACCCATGCAGGCTCCTCCGGCAGCATTCACTCGGCATCCTGTTTTAGTATTCTAGACGACAGCTGCGGGAAACGTCCAGGAAACGGGCCTGATTCGGGGTGCCGAGCCGCCGGCGGCGGGTGGCGGCGGGCCGGAATGACCGGTTAGGAAGACCACGCGGGCAGGCGCTCGCCGGCGCCGCCGGTTGTCGCGGCCGCCGCGGCCCGCTACAATAGGGGCCGTTCAGGGATTTGCGGCCGCTTGCAGCCTTACCTGCTAAAGAGCCATCGCCCGCTCGGCCATGACCACCGTTCTTGTTTCTTGTGTGCGGGCGATCTCGAAACCATGCGAAGGCAGCCGTCGCGGCACGAGCCGGAGACGGCGCAGCTGGTGTCTGCCGTCTGCGACGCATTTCTCCGAGGGACACCTGTTGCGAGTTCGCTGGAGCACTGCACCATCATGGCACCTTCGCCCAAGCCCGCTGAGACGGCGTGTGATTCCCCACTTCCCGCCGGTTGCGGCCCCTCGACGCTGGCCGTGCACGCCGGGGAAGCGCGGCAGAAGATGGGGGATTCCATCACCGACCCGATCGTGTGCGCCGCAACGTACACGTTTCCCGACACCCAGGCGGTGATCGACTTCGTCGAACAGGAGCTGCCCCGGGAAGAGTACGGCCGCTATGGCAACCCCGGGGAACGGGTGCTCGAGCGGAAGCTCGCGGCACTCGACGGCGGCGCAGACGCCGTGCTCTACGCCACCGGCATGGCGGCCATCGTCGGCCTGCTGATGGCGAAACTCAACGCGGGCGATGAAGTGGTGTTTTTCGACGAGTGCTATCACCGCAGCCGCGAGTTCTGTGTCAAACACCTGTCACGTTTCGGCGTGGTGACCCACCAGGTGAAGGCCTGCGATTACGCAGCCATGGAGGCGGCCATCAATCCCCGCACGCGGCTGCTGGTGAGCGAATCCCCCACCAACCCGCACCTGCGCGTCGTGGACCTGGAGCAGTTCGTGGCCATCGGCCGGCGGCACAGCGTCGAAACGCTCATTGACGCCACCCTGGCCACTCCCTACAACGTCCAGCCGATTGCGCACGGCGTCGACTACGTGCTGCATTCGGCGACCAAGTACCTGGCGGGACACAATGACCTGCTGGCCGGCGTCATCGTCGGCAGCAAGGAGGCGCTCGACCCGGTGCGCAAGCTGCGCGGCATCATGGGTTCGATCAACGCGCCGCACAATTTCTACCTGCTGCAGCGCGGCCTGAAAACCTTCGAACTCCGCATGCAGCGTCACAACCAGAACGGGCAGGCGGTGGCCGAGTATCTGGCCGGGCATCCGCGCATCGAGCACGTCTACTACCCGGGGCTGCCCGGGCACCCGCAGCACGAGATTGCGCGTCGCACCATGCGCGGCTACGGCGGCCTGATCACGTTCCTGGTGAAAGATGCCGACTGGCGCCGCACCGCCGACGTCGTCGATGCCGTCCGCCTGCCCCGCATCGGCCCGAGCCTGGGCGGCGTCGAGTCGCTGATCGAACAGCCCTGCGTAATGAGTTACCACACGCTCACGCCGGAAGAACGCGCCCGGTTCGGCATCCCCGACAACATGATCCGACTCTCCTGCGGCATCGAAGACACAGCGGACCTGATCGCCGACCTGCGCCAGGCGCTGGACCGAGGATGATCGCATGAAATTCCGCACCCGCGCCATCCACGCCGGCAATGCGCCCGACCCCCAGACTGGCGCGGTCGTGCCGCCGATCCACGTCGCGTCCACCTATGTGCAGCCGGGGGCCGGGCAGTGGGGCCAGTTCGACTATGCGCGGAGCGGCAACCCGACGCGGCAGGCTGTCGAGACCACACTCGCCTCCCTCGAATCCGGCTGCGGCGCGCTGGCCTTCGCCTCCGGCATGGCCGCTATCCATTGCGTTACCATGCTGCTGCAGCACAGCGACCATATCCTCGCCGGCACCGACATCTACGGCGGGACCTACCGCCTGTTCCACAAGATCACGCCGCGCGCGGGAATCGACATCACGCTGGCCGACAGCACACGACTCGAGACGTTCACCACCGGCCTGACACCCCGCACCAGACTGGTCTGGATCGAAAACCCGGGCAACCCGCGACTGACCATCAGCGATATCCGGGCCTGCGCTGAACTGGCCCACCAGCACGGCGCGCTGCTGGGGGTCGACAACACGTTCGCCAGCCCCGTGCTCACGCGCCCCCTCGAACTCGGTGCCGACATCGTGATGCACTCGGCCACCAAGTACCTGGGCGGCCATAGCGACTTGCTGGGGGGCGCACTGGTCGTGCGCGACCCCGAACTGCTCGCCCGACTGTACTTTGTCCAGAACGCCACCGGCGGCGTGCTCGGTCCGTTCGACTCCTTCCTGCTCAGCCGCGGACTCAAAACACTCGATCTCCGCGTGCGGGCCCAGAGCGCCACGGCCTGGCAGCTGGCGCAATGGCTGGCCAACGACCCGCGGATCGACCGCGTCCTCTACCCGGGCCTGCCCTCGCACCCGGGGCACGCGCTGGCCCAACGCCAGATGGACGGCGCATTCGGGGCCATGCTGAGCTTCGAATTGCGGGGCAGTTTCGACCAGGCCCGACGCGTGGCGCAAAGCACGCAGTTGTTCCAGCTGGCCGTCAGCCTCGGGGCCGTCGAGTCGCTCATCGAACAGCCGGCCTCCATGTCCCACGCCAGCTATGACCCCAGCGATCGGCAGCGGCACGGCATCTCCGACGGCCTCATCCGACTGTCCGTAGGACTCGAAGACGTCGCGGACCTGCAACACGACCTGGATCAGGCCCTCGACGCGCTCGACGCCGGATGAACCCACCACGCTGCCGCCGACGCAGCGGCCGGTGACGTGAAATATCACGGAATCCTGTAACATACCCTAGCCTCGTCCGTTATATATCACGGCCTTGCTGAATTGGGGCGGGATCCCGATAATGCGGCCGCGGTTTCGGGCACCTGCCGCGGGGAGGGCGCCGGCCGGCACGCGCGTTGCATTGTTCAATCACCAAGTCCACGTATGGACAAATCGAGGATCGGGCGTTGAGCAGGCCGGCAGCAGGCAGGCAGATACAAGAAGGAATGGACCATGACGGGTGCGGGCGTGTGGAGAGCGGGGCTGGGGTGTTTCGCCATCCTGGTGGGTATCGCGGGCTGCGATCGGGCGGGTACGTCGGGCACTGACGCCGGTGGTGGCGGGCGGAAGGTGAATATGCTCAACGTGTCGTACGATCCGACGCGGGAGTTTTATCAGGAGTTCAACGCGGCTTTTGCGGAGCAGTGGAAAGCGGACACGGGTCAGGTGGTGACGATCGACCAATCGCACGCCGGATCGGGCAAGCAGGCGCGTTCGGTCATCGACGGCAACGAGGCCGATGTCGTCACGCTCGCCCTGGCCTACGACATCGACATCATTGCCGAGAAGTCGGGTCTGTTGCCGGCCGACTGGCAGCAGCGACTGCCGCACAACAGTGCGCCTTACCGGTCGACGATTGTGTTTCTGGTGCGCAAGGGGAACCCCAAGCAGATCCGGGACTGGGACGATCTGGTCAAAGATGACGTCACGGTCATCACGCCCAATCCCAAGACGAGTGGCGGAGCGCGGTGGAACTATCTGGCGGCCTGGGGTTACGTGCTGCATCGCGAGCTGCAGGATCTGGCGCAACTGCACGATCCGGCCGCCGCGGACGCGGTGCGGGCGGCGCAGGACAAGGCCCGGCAGTTCGTCACAGCCTTGTTCCAGCGGGTGGCGGTGTTGGACACTGGTGCACGCGGCTCGACCAACACGTTCATTCAGCGGGGGATTGGCGACGTGCTGCTCGCCTGGGAGAACGAGGCGTTCCTGGCTGTGAAGGATCTGGGTCCGCAGGATGTGGAGATTGTCGTGCCGTCGATCAGCATTCTGGCGGAGCCGCCGGTGGCGGTCATCGACAAGTTTGCGGCGCGGCACGGGACGACCGCGGTCGCGGAGGCGTATCTGCAGTACCTGTACTCAGCGCGGGGCCAGCAGTTGGCCGCGAAGTACCATTACCGCCCCGTGGACCCCCGGGAGGTCCCGGCCGACGATCTCGCGCAGTTCGCGGAACTCGAACTGTTTACGATTGAACAGGTGTGTGGCAGCTGGAAACAGGCCCAGGCCGAGCATTTCGACGATGGCGGTGTATTTGACCAGATCTATCAGCCGGGGCAGTAAGCGCCGGACGGGCCGACGGATTGCGAGGACGCCGCTATGCGGTGGGGATGGAAACAACCGAGCGTGATACCGGGATTCGGCCTGACGCTGGGGTACACCCTGCTGTATCTGAGTCTGGTGGTGCTGCTTCCGCTCTCGGCCCTGTTCGTGCGTTCGGCGGCGCTGTCCTGGGAGGAACTCTGGGACATCGTCACGCAGCCGCGGGTGGTGGCGTCGTACCGGCTGACGCTCGGCACATCGCTGGTGGGTGCCGCAGTGAACGTGGTGTTCGGGTTCATCGTCGCCTGGTGCCTGGTGCGTTATCGTTTTCCCGGTCGTCGACTGCTCGATGCCCTGGTCGATCTTCCGTTCGCGTTGCCGACGGCGGTCTCTGGGATTGCGTTGACCACCATCTACTCGCAGCACGGCTGGCTGGGTCGGCACCTGGAGCCGCTGGGGATCAAAGCGGCCTTCTCGCCGCTGGGGATCACCATCGCGCTGACGTTCATCGGGCTGCCGTTTGTCGTTCGCACGGTGCAGCCGGCGCTGGAGGAACTGGACGATGAGGCGGAGCAGGCAGCGGCCAGTCTGGGCGCGACGCGCTGGCAGGCCTTCTGGCGCGTGATCGTGCCGAGCGTGTTGCCGGCGGTCGTGACCGGGTTTGCGTTGGCGTTCGCCCGCGCCCTGGGGGAATACGGTTCCGTCGTGTTCATCGCCGGCAACATGCCGCTCAAGACGGAAATCACGTCTCTGCTGATCGTGACCAAGCTGGAGCAATACGACTATGCGGGCGCGACGGCCATCGCCGCCACGATGCTGGTCGCGTCCTTTGTCATCCTGCTGGCGATCAACACGTTCCAGTGGTGGGTCAGTCGCGGTTACCAGAGGGGAGTCTGAGCATGCCCGGTCCAGCTGCGCCACCGCGTCGAGTGCCGACTGCCCGCCGGGCGGCGGCCGACGATCCGCTGTGGCTCAAGATCGTGCTCGTCGCCATCGCCTGCGGCTTCGTGGGACTGTTCCTGGTGCTGCCGCTGGCGGTGGTCTTCACGGAGGCGTTCCGCGACGGGGTCGGCGCCTATGTGCGGAGCGTGCGGGAACCGGCGGCCTGGCAGGCCATCAAGCTGACACTGATCACCACGGCCATCGCATTGCCGCTGAATCTGGTGTTTGGCCTGGCCGCATCGTGGGCGATCGCCAAGTTCGAGTTCCGGGGCAAGAGCGTGCTGATCACACTGATCGATCTGCCGTTTGCCGTCTCGCCGGTCATCTCGGGTCTGATCTACGTGTTGCTGTTCGGCATGCAGGGGTGGCTGGGTCCGTGGTTGTCGCGGCACGACATCCAGATCATCTTTGCGGTGCCGGGGATCGTGTTGGCCACGGTGTTTGTGACCTTTCCGTTTGTGGCCCGCGAGCTGATCCCGCTGATGCAGGAGCAGGGCAAGGACGAGGAGCAGGCGGCGATTTCGCTGGGGGCGGGCGGCTGGCAGACGTTCTGGCGTGTGACCCTGCCGAACATCAAGTGGGGCGTGCTCTACGGCGTCATTCTCTGCAACGCCCGCGCGATGGGCGAGTTCGGCGCTGTGTCGGTCGTGTCAGGGCACATCCGCGGCAAGACGAACACCATCCCGCTGCACGTGGAGATTCTCTACAACGAGTACAACGTTGCGGCCGCGTTCGCCATGGCATCGCTGCTCGCCTTCCTCGGGCTGGTGACGCTGGCCGCCAAGAGCTTCCTCGAATGGAAGGTGCAGCAGCAACTCCGCGAAACCCTGGAGCCGACGACGGTGGAGGGCCTGTCATGAGCATCGAAGTGCGTCACGTCACCAAGACGTTCGGCACGTTCACGGCGCTGCGGGACGTCAGCATGAAGGTGGACGACGGCGAACTCGTCGGCCTGCTCGGTCCGTCCGGGTCGGGTAAGACGACGCTGCTGCGCATCATCGCCGGGCTGGAAATCCCCGACGATGACGGCCGCAGTGCGGTGCTGTTCCACGGCGAGGACGTGGCGCGGCGGCAGGCCGGCCAGCGGCAGGTGGGGTTCGTCTTCCAGCACTACGCGCTGTTCAAGCACATGACCGTGTACGAGAACATCGCCTTCGGGCTCCGCGTCCGCCCGCGCCAGCAGCGCCCTCCGCGCGCGGAGATCCACCACCGCGTCACGGAGCTGTTGCGGCTGATCCAGCTGGAAGCCTTCGGTCAGCGTTATCCGGCACAGCTCTCCGGCGGGCAGCGGCAGCGTGTGGCGCTGGCCCGGGCCCTGGCCATCGAACCCCGCGTCCTGCTGCTCGATGAACCGTTTGGAGCGCTGGACGCGAAAGTGCGTCAGGGGCTGCGCAACTGGCTCCGCCGCCTGCACGACAAGCTGCACATGACCACCGTCCTGGTGACGCACGACCAGGAAGAAGCGCTGGCGGTGTCCGATCGCGTCGTCGTGATGAACCAGGCCCGCATCGAACAGGAAGGCACGCCCGCCTACGTGTTCCACAATCCGGCGTCCGAGTTCGTGATGGACTTCCTGGGCGACGTCAATGTGTTCCCGGGCCGCATCGAGCACGGCCGCGCCGTGCTGGGCGGCATGACCGTCGACGTGCCGGGACTGTCCCGGCATCCGGGCGGCTCGGCGAACGTCTACGTGCGGCCCCACGAGCTGGAGGTGCGCCGGGAACCGAACGCTGCGCCAAACCTGCCGGCCCGCGTCGTGCGGATCAATCCGGCCGGCTCCTTCGCCAAGATTACGCTCACCATCGAAGGGGGCAGCGAAATTCAGGTGGACCTGCCGTTCGAGCGCTATCAGGAGATCAACCTGCAGCCGGGGGAGACGGTCTATGTGTCGCCCCGGAAGGTCCGCGTGTTCGGCCCCGAGTACGTGATCTGAACGGCGTTGCGGGCCGGGTCCCTCTCGGGCGGCAAGCTACTTGCGGACGGCAGGCGCCGTGGCCCCAGTCTGCAGCAGCATCGTGCGCTGAATCAGACTCGTCGACGGCTGGGATCCGCGCGGCGTCTCATCCCGTACCTCTGCGCGCACGATGCGGTCCCGTTTCGTGGCCTCACGCGCCGTCTTGGTCGAAGGCGCGCGGGGCGCTGCCCGATGGGCGGCGGCGGGCCGGGAATCCGACGGCGTCCGGCTGCGCCGTGCCTGCGGCGGCACCGCGTCGGCCGGCGTCGGAGGCGTCGCGGGTTCGACCGCCGGCGTCGGCTCCAGCGGCATCCCCTCCGGCACGTCCTGCATCTCGAGCACTTCCTCGCTCGGCATCCCGCCGGCAGGGCCGCAACTCGGACAGGTCTGGCTCACGCGACCGCAGCAGCACATCTGGGGCGTGTAGATCGGCACGAACTTGTTGCACTTGCCGAAGTCATTGCGATTGAGCGCCGCCCGATAGATGTCGTGCCGGGCATTAAGCCCCGGGCAGCAGAACAAACAACCCAGCACGTCGTGGATCCCCTGGGTGACACTGGATACCAGTGACGGGCAACACCCCTGAGCTCGGTAACCGGCCCCGCAAGTGCCACACCCGCATTCCGTGCCCCGCAGCCCGGCACTGTGCTGCGCCAGCACGGTGGGAGTCGCTCCCAACACCAGACTGATAACCACCAGGCAATTGCGTGAGAGTCGCATGATAATCCCTCCCATGGGGTATGATCTTGCAGGGAAAGTCACCCAGACATTGACCGCCGCCCATGTATGGGTACTCGTTCTCCATCATCGAACAACTTCGGCCCGAAAGAGAAGAGCTTTGCCTGCCATCGTCAAGGTCCAGCCAATCCACACACAGGCCCCATATTAACCAGACCTCCAGACATCGAGCCGACTTGCCAGGCACGCGCTGTGAGATTCTAATCGCGGGTTCTAGAGGCGGCCTGCCGGACCTGGGCCGGACTGGCGGGGCGTGCCGCGTATGTGAGCGATCGGAGGCCGCGATCTTCAAGCTGAAGTCCAAGCGTCAGAACCGGACAACTGGGTGAGCCATGGACATTCTCGACAGATTCTATGATGAAGCGCGGCGTCGTCCGCGCACGGTTGTGTTGCCGGAGGGGGACGATGCGCGGGTGGTGGCAGCCGCGCGGCGTTTGCAGGACGAGGGCATTGCCCGGCCGATTCTGCTGGGCAGTCCGGAGCAGGTGGAGGCGGCGGCCCGCACGGCGGGTGTTGTGTGCACCGATCTCCGCTGTGTGGCGCCGGAGCACGATCCGGAATTCGACGCTCATGTGCGGGCGTATGCCGAGCGCCGTGAGGTGAAGGAAGGTATTGCGCGGCGCATGGTCAAGAAGCCGCTGTTCTATGGCGGGATGATGGTCGCCCTGGGCGAAGCCGACGCGATGGTGGCGGGCGTGGCGCATGCGACGGCCACGGTCATCCAGGCCGGCGCGTTAACGATCGGACTGAGTCCGGGCATCGACACGGTTTCGAGTTTCTTTCTGATGGTGCTGCCCGAGTTCCGGGGGCAGGCGAATCGGGCGTTCATCTTTGCGGACTGTGCGGTGACCGTATCCCCGACCGCTGTGCAGCTGGCCGACATTGCGTTGGCTTCGCACGGGAGTGCGAGTAAGCTGTTAGGGGAGGCGCCGCGGGTCGCGATGGTGTCGTTTTCGACACAGGGGAGAGCAGCGCACGAGCTGGTGGACAAGGTCACCGAGGCGCTGGCGTTGGCGCGGGCCAAGGCCCCGTCGGCCTACCTGGACGGCGAGTTCCAGCTGGATTCGGCAATCGTGCCTGAAGTGGCCGCCAAGAAGGTGAAGGCCGCCAGCGAGGTAGCTGGGCAGGCGAACGTGCTGGTGTTTCCGGACTTGAACACAGGCAACGTGGCCTACAAGCTGGCGCAGTACATGGCAGGTGCGCGCGCGATCGGGCCGTTTCTGCAGGGTTTTGCCAGGCCGATCAGCGACCTGTCGCGCGGTGCCAGCGCTCAGGATATCGTGGCCACAACGGCCATCGTGCTGGCGATGGCCTGACAGAAGAGAGCAATCCAGTCGTGAAGATCCTCGTCGTCAACTGCGGCAGTTCGTCCATCAAGTACCAGCTTTACCGCATGCCGGAGCGGCAGGTATTGGCGAAGGGACTGGCCGAGCGGATTGGCGAAGTGGGATCGTCGCTGCGGGTGGAATCTGTGCGGGGGGTGTGCCGCATCGAGCAGGCGATTCCCGACCATGATGCGGGGATGCAGCTGATCCTGCAGACGCTGGTGGGCAGCTGCGATCAAGCGTTGGATGACCCTCCCGCGATCGCGGCGGTCGGTCATCGGGTGGTGCACGGCGGCGAGGCCTTCACCGGCTCGGTGCTGATCGACGAGGCTGTGCTGGATTCGATCGCCCGCTGCGTGGACCTGGCGCCGCTGCACAATCCGGCCAATCTGACGGGCATCCAGGCCGCCATGCACGCGCTGCCGGACATCCCGCACGTCGCCTGTTTCGACACCGCCTTTCACGCGTCGATTCCCGCAGTGGCCTATCTGTACGCACTCCCGTACGCGGTCTACGAGCAGTACGGCGTGCGGCGTTACGGGTTCCATGGCTCATCGCATCGCTACGTCGCCGCGCGGACCGCCGCACTGCTGGACCAGCCGCCGGCCGACACCAACTGCATCACCGTGCACCTGGGCAACGGGTGTTCGATCACGGCCGTGCGGTGCGGCCAGTCCGTCGACACGTCCATGGGTCTGACACCGCTCGAGGGGCTGGTGATGGGGACGCGCAGCGGCGACATCGATCCGGCCATTCTGTTCTACTTGTCGGACAAAGGCTACGACCTGGCGTCCTTGAACCGGTTGTGCAACAAGCAGAGCGGGCTGCTGGGGGTGTCGGGCGTCTCGAACGACATGCGGACGCTGACCGACGCCGCAGCGGGGGGCAATTCGCGGGCGCAGCTGGCGATCGACATCTTCTGTTACCGGGTGCGCAAGTACATCGGCGCCTACATGGCCGTCCTCGGCCGGGTCGATGCGATCAGCTTCACCGGTGGCATCGGCGAGCGTGCGCGGGGGGTGCGGGCGGCAATCTGCAGCAACCTGGAGCCGCTGGGGATCGTCCTCGATCGGCAGCGCAACGACAGCGCCGCGGGGGGCGAAGCCACGATCAGTCATGCGGACAGCCGGGTGCGGCTGCTGGTTGTGCCGACCGACGAGGAAGTCGTGATTGCCACAGACACCTATGATCTTTGTCAGCGAGGAACGACGCGTGACGGAACTACACAACTATCGGGCACTCACCGGCAGTGAGATCACGACGCTGGAGCGTCAGGGCTGCGCGGCCGAGGACGAGGACTGGTCGCGTGTGCGCGTGGCGGACGGATTCGATCCCGCGCGGGTCGTCGACGTCCAGTTCGGCGGCCAGGTCTATCTGGGGGCGACCGGCGGCACGACGCAGACCGTGCCGCCGCAGCCGGCCGGCATCCGGCACGCCTGCCTGCGCGACTGCGTAGTCGGCGACCATGTGCGGATCATGAACGTGGGGGTGCACATCGCCAACTACCGGATCGACCCGGGCGCGGCGCTCGAGAACGTCGGGCTGCTCGAAGTGCGGCCGGGCGCTCAGTTCGGCAACGGCCTGGAGATCGAAGTCATCAACGAGGGAGGGGGCCGGGAAGTCATCCTGTTCAATGAGTTGTCGTCGCAGTTTGCGTACCTGCTGTGCCTGCACCGCTACCGCCCGCAGCTGATCGCCCGGCTCCAGACACTCGCGCACGACGCGGCGCAGCTCGCGCACCGGGAGCAGGGTTGCATCGGGGCCGGAGCGACGATCCGCTCCGTCCCGGAGCTCATCGACGTACACGTAGGCCCCTCCGCGCTGATCAACGGCGCGCTGTCGCTGGTCAATGGCTCGGTACTCAGTTCCCCCGAGACG